>NZ_LWEY01000789.1:0-10663 GCF_001634935.1 Oleiphilus sp. HI0043
AGAAATCGTCTCTGACATGCGCCAAGGCCAGCGTACCTATCTTCCTATGTACGGCGAATTTATCTTTGCCATCGTTATTCGTATACGGGATATGATCAATACACTGATTAGTGATGGCCAGGTAGAAGGTACGCCTCAGGCGACCATGCTTAAGGTTATCGAAGATGTCAGAGGCTGCACTGCAGGCCAGGACCTGAAAGCACTTGATAAAGCAATGGACCAGCTGGTCGGGGCGAAGAAAAGTAGCACTGAAGAAGAAAAACCCGGCAGTATCGCGCTGAGCCTTGAGCATCAGGACAACCCTGACTTAGCATTTTTTAGAAAGCTTGCCTTACAGCTAGATGACTTAGGCATATACAAACAAGGTAGAACAGATTCCATTCTAGAGTTGTGCTTATCTACCAACAAAGACCTTGAAGAGCCTATCGATACAGACCAATTAACTGCTGCAGTCTATCTTCACGATATCGGCATGTCTTTAGTCTCGCCCGACATACTTAATAAGCCTAGCAAACTAAGCGACCAGGAATTTCGTACTATTCGCGGCCATATAGAGATGGGCTCAGAATTTCTAAGTCGTATGGAAGGTTGGACAGAAGCCGCCACGATGGTTGCTCAACACCATGAGCGATATGATGGTAAAGGCTACCCAAAGAATTTGGCAAACGAACAAATACACCGTGGTGCTATGTTAATCGCTTTGGCGGACACCTTCTATGCAGTAACCAACGAACGTGCAGATAGAAGCTACAAGAAGTCTCTGTTCAGTGCTGTCACACTCATTAATGGCGAAAGTGGCACGCAATTTCACCCTACCTATGTCGAAGCTTTTAACGAAACAGTTAGGCATCATTACGTCACTCGCAAAAATATGACATAAAATAGTACCCTAAACAGTAGCGCTGGTTACCAAGCGTTACTGTTTAATAAATGACCTGCTCGACTTCCCGCGCTATCATTAAAAAATAGCTATCTCGGCGGGAGCAATCATCATGACTATTTCACTCAACGGCGGCATTGGCAGCCCTCAAAGCCTTTCCAGTGCGTCCCAAACTGATAGACAACTGCAGCAGCTCAGTTCAGGAAGCCGGATTAATAGCGCAGCTGATGATGCAGCAGGCGCAGCAATATCTGAACGCTTGAATAGCCAACTAGGTGCTTTTGATGCAGGCATCCGTAACGCCAATGACTCCATTTCCGCAATTCAGGTTGCCGACGGAGCACTGAAAAGCCTTAACGATAACATTGGTCGTATACAAGAGTTGACGATTCAAGCTGGTAACGGTGCGCTATCCACACAAGACCGACAAGCCTTGCAAGAAGAAGCAAATCTCTTGATTGAAGACTCAAATAGCATTCTCGAAAACACTAACTTCAATGGCAAGGCCCTACTCAGTGGTGAACAAGACTTCAATATTCAACTGGATCAACCAGGAAAGAGCATTCAACTCGAAGGCAAAGACTTAGCCAAAGAGATCAAAGAATTAGGCTTTGAAGACGTAGACTTAAGTTCAGCTGAGCAAGCTAGCAAGTCATTAGAAACCTTAAACCAAGCATCTGAGCTAGTACTATCCCGCCAATCAGAACTTGGTGCCGTTAGCAATCGAGTCGAGAGTTCGATCGATAATATCGCCATATCCAAAGTTAATACGGCTGAAGCGAGGAGCCGAATCAGTGACACTGACTATGCTCAGGTGGCCTCAGACCTAGCTGCGAGCCAAATAAGAGATCAGGTACAGATCGCCGTACAAGGACAAGCGAATAGTCAACGTGGCGCTGTGTTACAGCTTTTATCCTAACTTTCAATCGCACTTGAGCTAAATCTGCGCTACACTCGCGCCCGAAATCTAGTGAGGGCTTCATCTATTAGTCACATTCTATAGATAGACTGCCATTCCATCTCACTGAAAGCTCCTTTATATCGTCTCACCAGTAAAGGAAAAATTACTAAGGAAGGTAAAATGAAACATATAAGTCGCGCGGTCGCGCTAGTTCTATTTAGCTTGATCACCATACAAGCTCATGCAAACCCAATAGTTACCGAAATCCCAGAACCAACGACACTATCATTGATAAGTATCGGTTTAATTGGTCTAGGTTTGGCACGTCGTAAAGTTAAAAGCACTGACAAAGCGGGAACTCAGTAGCCTTACATCAAGCTGGAATTCGACGCTATTCTACAGCCACGCTTTGTTTCTCTGCCTCTGCCGGCTTTGCACATCTAAGGGCAAAGGGCTCAAATACAGCACCAAGTAGTAATTGATCTTCATACATACTTGCCACACTCGTGCCTGAAATCAGCTCGCCACTATCATAGTAAATCGACTCGGCCTGCATCTTTTCACCAGACACATCTATTTTAAATGCTTGAGATGGAGAAAGGTGGCTTTCATCATGCATATGAGCCGTAAACTCAAAGACTTTCGGATGACCGGCTGTGAGCAGGTGTTGATCATCCAACCACTCAAGATTATCAACAGCCATGGGGATGTAAACCGTATCAATTAAGTGCCAGGACAGCATATCCTGTCCTTTCATATAGCGAGACACTTGATTCGCTGTGGTTTCAGCTACAAACAGGGTTTTCTGGTCTGCAGACAAAGTCACCCCATTCGTATAACGAAGGCCATCGATCACTGTATGCCCCTGCTCTCCATCAAAATATACCAGCGAAGACAACGCCAGCCCGGCATAGTCCTCTACAATCTCCATCACGCTATGACGCGGGTTGCCATGATCGTTTGATACAAAGAAACGGTCTTTCCCCACAACAGCGATATCATTAGGCGAGATTAACTCTGGAAATGGAATACGTCGGCGTAGCTTTAAGTTACCATCAGGAAGAATGCTAAATACATCAATCTCATGTGTCTGCATATCAAGATGATTTACCGCATAGAGCTCTATCGCCTTTCCCTGAACGCCATCTTGTTGTTCAAAGCGCAGAGCAATTCCATGAGGATGAAAAGCCCCTTTCATTTTGACCATCAACTGCTTTGGTTTCGAGTTTGGATCACTGAGATCCAGAGTCCAAATACCACCGTTTTCATAGGACTTTAAGTCTTTATCCAAAAAAGCCTGGCGACGGTCATCGGCTGAAATATAAGCCAGCTTTTGCACTCGATCGACCGTGATATCCTCTGCTCCAATAGGACCTGCTAGCTTTTCACACTGCCCAAAAGGCTGACTTTCTTCAACACTACGGAAGACCCCTGCATCCTTAGCGATACCCGCGGCGTGAAATATCACCAGTACTAAAATAAGTAGTAAGATTTTTGTTCGAGTCTTCTTAAGCATTTCTTAGATATCCAGTTTTTATTATTACTTATAACGAGCTAGGCAGTTTACCAGTAAAAATCATACTTTGTACTTTCAAAAATGAATACCCTGCCATCGATTATGCGTATAATGCCGCCCATTGATTTGAATTTACGCAAAATAGTAATTACAGGAGAGCTACAATGCTAGAAGTTAACGAATATTTTGATGGCAAGGTTAAATCGATTGCCTTTGAAAGCACTACTCTGCCAGCAACAGTAGGCGTTATGAAAGCAGGTGAATATACCTTCGGTACCAGCCAGAAAGAATACATGACAGTTGTCAGTGGCGAACTAATTGTAAAACTACCAGGCTCAGAAGAATTTGTTTCATTTAAAGACGGAGAGACTTTTACCGTTGAAGCAAATCAGTCCTTCGACCTGCAAGTTCCTACAGATACCGCTTATCTTTGTAAGTACGAATAAACAGAATCTATTTAATAAGCCTCTGTGGTGGATTCGTTTTTGGGGTTTTGGTCTTGAAAGATTAAGCCCCTTAAGCACGGAGCGCTTTGCTGTACAGAGGAATAATGCTTATCTGTATCGGCTCAAACCCGACCTTACAGTTTGAGTTTCAAATCACGACATAGTCAAACAACAGCAAAGTCCGCAAAGCTGTCGCTCGACAGGTTAGTTATGATTAGGATAAAACAGCCAAATTCAGCACCTGAAAGGGACTCTTATCTCAACACATCTTTCCTTCTAGCTTTAATACTTGGCTTAGACTGCATTTCTAATACAAAGCAAAAAGCCATGATTGATGATTGAGTTAATTGCGTATTTAATTACACTCCTCCCTTAAATAAATATAGTCAAAACTAATCATTAGGATCACAGATGATTCGAACTAAGAAAGTAGGTGGTAAGCTTGCGGTCAAAGGAATAGACACTGGCAGAGCACTATTTGGAGTTGTTGCAATACCTGTTTTTTTTGTCTTGTATTTACTCACATTTGTTTTAATAGAGCAAAATCAGCTAGTTGGCGATAATATAGAATTTTCCTTGATAGTTGTTCTACTACTTATGGTTGTAGCTTTTTTTCTATCACTTCATAGCTACAGAAGGTCAGCAGGACTAATATTCCTTTTCAATAAGAGCAATGGAATTGTTGAAGTTTTTAGACATAAAGGATTAGTCTCTAAGTATTCACTAGGAAGAAATGTGAAATTAAAGCTTCAACGCGCACAGGGCATAGTGAGGAGAATTGATGGAGGGAGTGAAAGGCTACTTACGTACCACGCTGTATTAATTGGTAGCAAGGGTGAAGTATGGATCGGTGCTTCGGCTTTCACACAGAGAGGGCTATTAAAAAAAGTTAGAGTCATCTGTGACTATTTCGACGCCGAACATGAAGTATCAAAAGACATACTAAATAGTTATGAATCTAGTATAAAATATCAGCAACTACGTAATAAATAATGAATCTGCGCCACATTGTTTATGGCAATCGGGCCAAACGTGAAACAAGCTCGTAGGTCTGCCTTTGGCACTTTGCTGACAAAGTTTAGGCAGGGTATTTGTAGGCTCTAGTCGAAACCGCTATTTCATTGCGTGCCGACTTTTACAGCTTATCTATAGCATGGTCTCAATTCAGCTTAAGTAAGCGCTACTCTACTCTGACCCCGGCTTTTTTCTGGCACGAAAATATTCCGGTTCTTCACTTGAATCAATCAATTCTCGCCGGACCAAATCCAGAGCTAAGGCTGAAACTAGTTCCTGAAAAAACACCCTGCTACCCGGAAAGTAGAATTCACGTGCTTTGATATTGTTCTTTGCACCCCAAGCGACCCAAACAGTACCAACTGGCTTTTCTTCGGTACCGCCATTTGGACCAGCGATGCCTGATACCGACACTCCTATGTCTGCACCACTTAATTCGAGCACACCCGCCAGCATCTCTCTGACAACAGGCTCGCTCACAGCACCATACTTATCCAAAGAGTCTTGCGACACGCCAAGTACTCGATGTTTAATCTCATTGGAATAAGAGACAACACCCGCTTCAAACACTGCCGATGCGCCGCTAATCTCTGTCACTAAAGAAGCTATCTTGCCGCCCGTACAAGACTCGGCAAAGGTAAGCGTTTTACTTTCGGCATTAAGCTTATCTACGACAACGTGAGCAATAGAGCGTTGATCCTTAGTGACAATATGATCACCAAGCAATGCTTCTATCTTCTTGCCCCATTCACCTAAAGTAGCATGATGTTCTAGCCTATCAACCTTCAGTTTCAGTTCTATTAGAGGTAGAGAGGCTCGAAAGCCTATCTCAATGCAAGCAGGCAAATCCGGAAAGGTCTGAGCCAGCACCTGCTGAAGTTTTGATTCACCATAACCAAAAACGCGGTAGCGAAGGCGCTTCACCTCAATATCACTCGGTAAAGTAACCTTTAGACTCGGTAAGATCTCCTCACGCAGCATCAGCTCAAGTTCTTTCGGTACACCCGGAGTACAATAAATCTGACAATCATTATGAGGCGCCCAAAAACCCACTGCAGAACCGATACTATTTGCCAGCAAAGCAATCCCTTCGGGCAGCATCGCCTGCTTTTTGTTGGCATCACTTAAATGGTAGTTGCGTTGCTGACACCAAGAGCTCAGGTGTGCCAGAGCTTGCTCGTGCTGCTTGATTGGCTTGCCTAGAACTTTAGCCAGAGCTTCTGCCGTCATGTCATCTGTTGTCGGCCCTAAGCCACCGTTAACAATCAGAACATCAAAGTGCTGACTTAAGCGCTCTATTTCTGAAACCAATAGGTCTAGTTCATCAGGAACGGTCGCCTTGTAAGCCACCTGAATACCTTGATCAAGACAGTATTCAGCGATCATCGCCGAATTACTATCAACAATATCACCGGTCATCAACTCGGAACCTGTCAGCAGCAATGCAATCTTCATAGTTTAAGCCTTCAGCTCTTCTGCCAAGCTTACTGATCGATCTGCTGCGGCCTGCATTGCCTCATCGACAATTTCAAGCAAGCCCTTCTCTTCGAAAGTATGAATCGCTCGCTCTGTTGTTCCGCCGGGAGACATCACATTGCGCTTTAGCTGGGCTGGTGCCACATCACCACTAAGCACCATTTCAGCGGCACCCGCTACGGTTTGTGCTGCCAGCTTTCGAGCCGTATCTGCAGAGAGCCCTTGTTTTATCGCGGCTGCTTCCATCGCTTCGATCATCAAAAAGATATACGCTGGCCCTGAACCTGACAAGGCCGTCACTGAGTGAATCAAGCTTTCCTGATCTACCCATTCAACCAAGCCAATTGCCTGAAACAATTCATCTGACAAGTTCTTTTGTTCATCGCTTACATTCGCATTCGCGATCAAGCCGCTCGCACCCTTGAGTACCTGGGCTGGGGTATTCGGCATGCATCTCACCAATGCCTGCTCAGAGCCCAACCACTGTGCCAGCAGGTCCAAACCAATGCCTGCCGCAATAGAGATGATTAGAGGACGATGACTAAGGCTGCCTTTCAATGACTCACATACTGAATGCAGTACCTGAGGCTTTACACTGAGCACGACAATATCTGCAGTGCTAACAGCGCGAGCATTGTCCTCATCCACCTCGACCTCCCATGTGTTCTGCATCGCTTCCCGATGTTCAAGGTTTGGTGCAGTTGCTACAATATTGCTTGCGTTTAAACCTTTCTTTACTAGGCCACCAACAATGGCGTGTGCCATGTTACCTGCGCCAATAAAGCAGATCTTTTGTTCATTCAAGTTCATTGTTAGTTCACTTCCTGTTCAAAAATTCAAAAACTGTTTCCAAGCTCTAGCGTTCGCCAAACAAAGCGGTCCCAACTCTGACCATCGTTGAGCCACAGGCAATGGCCTGTTCCATATCACCAGACATTCCCATCGAGAGAGTATCGACACTCGAATAGCTTTCTTGCAGATCATTAAATGCCGACTTCATCTTCGTAAACGCGGTGCTCAAACTCTCTTCACTTTGATTTGCTTGAGGTATGCACATTAAGCCGCGTAGCTTCAAACGAGGCATATCTTCTAGTGCTCGACAAAGCTCAGGCAAATCACTCAACAATATGCCCGATTTAGTCTCTTCTTCATCAATATTCACCTGAATACAAATATTCAGTGGCGATAAAGTGTCCGGGCGCTGATCATTTAAACGCTGTGCTATTTTTATGCGATCAACACTATGCACCCAAGTAAAGCTTTCAGCAATCGGCCGCGTTTTATTCGACTGAATCGGGCCAATAAAGTGCCAGACGATATCTTCGGCATTGCCTTCTTTCGTCAATAAAGCCTTGACCGCTATCTGCTTTTCAAGCGCTTCATTAAGATAGTTCTCGCCAAATATTTTCTGCCCTTGCTTAAATAACTCAAAGACTGCTTCAGCAGGCTTCTTTTTCGACACCGCCAGGAGCTGCACGGAGTTTTCTGCTAGGCCGGCATCAATTGTGGCTTTTTGTATCCTTTTTCTTACGTTCTGGAGCTTGTCTGCTATGCTGAAGTTCATAATATAAGTTTGCGTGGCGTGTCTTAAAGTCGACATGCATTTGAGCAAAAACAACCTGTATTAACAAGCTTTATCCTTCTGGATCAGCTTTCTCATTTAAAAATCTAAGATACAAAGTTATAGGCTTTAGAGGACGACCATGGATATTACTGAACTGCTGGCATTCTCCGCCAAACAAGGCGCTTCCGATTTACATTTATCTGCCGGACTACCGCCAATGATCCGTGTTGACGGTGATGTTCGCCGTATCAACCTGCCAGCGATGGAGCACAAAGAAGTTCATTCCCTGATTTATGACATCATGAATGACAAGCAACGAAAAGACTTTGAAGAATTCTTGGAGACTGACTTCTCGTTCGAAGTACCCGGTGTTGCTCGCTTCCGTGTAAACGCCTTTAACCAGAACCGCGGTGCTGGCGCGGTATTCCGTACTATTCCTTCGAAAGTACTCACCATGGAAGACCTGGGAATGAGCCAGGTTTTCAAAGATATTGCTGAAGTCCCACGCGGCTTGGTTCTGGTAACAGGGCCAACCGGTTCTGGTAAGTCAACCACATTGGCCGCCATGATCGACTATATCAATGACAACCGCTACGACCACATTCTAACGATTGAAGACCCGATCGAATTTGTTCATGAAAGTAAAAAGTGCTTAATGAACCAACGTGAAGTTCATCGGGACACCTTGGGCTTTAACGAAGCGCTACGTTCAGCGCTTCGTGAAGACCCCGATATTATTCTGGTTGGTGAGCTTCGTGACCTTGAAACCATCCGTTTGGCACTGACCGCAGCAGAAACGGGTCACTTGGTATTTGGCACCTTGCACACCACCTCAGCAGCTAAAACGATTGACCGTGTCGTCGACGTATTCCCTGCAGAAGAAAAAGCGATGGTTCGATCAATGCTTTCCGAGTCTTTACAGGCTGTTATTTCTCAGACCTTGTTGAAAAAGACCAATGGTGGCCGAGTTGCTGCACATGAAATTATGATCGGCTCCCCTGCAATTCGTAACCTGATTCGTGAGGATAAGGTCGCCCAGATGTACAGTGCGATCCAAACGGGCGCTTCAATCGGTATGCAAACACTCGACCAGTGCTTGCAGAACCTACTAAGCAAGGGCTTTATCACTCGTGATACAGCAAGAGAAAAAGCCAAGATCCCTGAGAATTTCTAACTTAGGCCGCGTTATGAACAAAGATAAAATGATTCAGGATATGTAACATGGATTTTGAAAAACTCTTAAAAGTCATGGTCGAAAAAGGTGGCTCTGACTTATTTATTACTGTTGGTGTCGCACCGAGCATCAAAATCCACGGCAAGCTCGTCCCTGTTACCAAGCACGCACTCACGCCCGAGCAATGTCGTGAGATTGTATTTGATGTCATGTCAGAGAAACAACGTGACGAGTTCACTGAGAAAAGCGAATGTAACTTTGCTATCAGTGCCCGTGGCATTGGCCGCTTTCGTGTAAGTGCCTTCATGCAAAGAAACTTGTGCGGTATGGTGCTGCGTCGAATCGAAACTAACATTCCACGCATTGAAGATTTGGGTCTACCTACAACCATCAATCAGTTAGCAATGACAAAACGTGGCCTGATTATTTTTGTCGGTGCAACGGGCACGGGTAAGTCAACTTCTCTCGCAGCAATGATCGGGCACCGAAATAGAAATAGTAAAGGTCATATTATTTCTATCGAAGACCCTATTGAATATATCCATCAACACCAGAACTGTATTGTCACCCAGCGTGAAGTCGGTATTGACACAGAAACCTTTGAAATTGCCCTTAAGAACACCTTGAGGCAGGCACCAGACGTTATCATGATTGGTGAGATTCGTAGTAAGGAGACGATGGATTACGCGGTCACCTTTGCCGAGACTGGACACCTATGCTTGGCAACACTACACGCTAATAACGCTAACCAAGCACTCGACCGGATCATTAACTTTTTCCCGCCTGAACAGCAAAACCAGATATGGATGGATTTATCCCTAAACCTAAAGGCAATTGTTGCCCAGCAATTGATTCCAACGCCCGATGGTAAAGGCCGCCGAGCCTGTATCGAAGTGCTACTCAACACGCCTTTATGTGCAGACCTCATCCGCAAAAAAGAAATTCATAAGTTGAAGGAAATAATGACCAAATCGCGAGATATTGGTATGCAGACCTTTGATCAGGCCCTGTACGACCTGTATTCAGCTGGAGATGTTACTTATGAAGATGCGCTCGCCTATGCAGATTCAGCGAACGATTTACGTTTGATGATAAAGCTGGGGGCAGACGCCTCATCGCCTAACCAACTATCAGCAACAACTGATCGTCTTAGTATTCAGGATGATGGAGACATTGGTTTTTAGAAGAGATCTATAGGTAATCTGGCCAGCATGCCTGGCCAGATTATAACTAAGTAATTACTTAGCCATTCCTTCTTTCTGCGCTAGCTCGTCTTTGCCCAAGCCATGCTTGTAAAAGTACAATGTTTCCTGTTTGTTAAGCGTTTTTGCATCGATATAGGCTTGAGGAGCACCCCACACCACTGAAACCGGCCATAATAGCAAGTTACCAATAAATGCGCCCCACTGCTCCAAGTAAACATTACCAAAACCAGGTAGAATATTCAGAGCAGCCGCTAAGCCTGGATTATTCTCTTCGATCGGCTCAAGACTAGCCAATTCAAGGCGACGCTCGATTTCCATATATTCGTGCTTTTCACTTGTTCTCATGCTTACACAGCCAGACAACAAGGTAACTACCAACAATGCTACTACAACATGCAATTTCATATCTTAATATCCTTAATTTACATTATATTTTTACGCTTATAAAAAGCAGGGACATTATAGTCTAATAGTATAAATATAAAAC
>NZ_LWEY01000790.1:0-652 GCF_001634935.1 Oleiphilus sp. HI0043
GTGAGGGTGTTGATGGTATTAATGCGAGAAGGCGCTTTTGGGAAAAACACTTGGAAGGTAAGTTCTCTGAGTTGGTTTTTTCAGGAAAGGAAGAAGACGCTGTTGACCTATTAGAGTCTGCCATTGAAGATCTTTCTTCTACTGCGCCAAGTAATGACGGTGAGGTTTACTTGGTCGGCGCAGGGCCCGGAGATCCCGACTTATTAACGTTCAAGGCTTTGCGCTTGATTCGCCAGGCAGATATCGTTTTGTACGATCGTTTGGTATCTGAACCAATATTAGAGCTTGTCAGGCATGATGCGGAGCGTATTAATGTTGGAAAGGAGCGTTCAAATCACCTTGTCCCACAAGAGTCGATTAACGAATTGCTTGTTAAGTACGCAAAGCAGGGTAAGAGAGTACTGCGTTTGAAAGGCGGCGACCCATTTATATTTGGTCGTGGTGGCGAAGAAATAGAAACGCTGGCAGAAGAGGGAGTGAGTTTCCAGGTTGTGCCAGGAATTACTGCTGCATCGGGCTGTTCCGCTTATTCAGGCATACCTTTAACTCATCGCGACTATTCTCAATCGGTACGTTTTGTTACTGGCCACTTAAAGAACGATACTTGTGATCTTCCCTGGCATGAATTAGTTCAGGAGAATCAGACCCTGGT
>NZ_LWEY01000791.1:0-1114 GCF_001634935.1 Oleiphilus sp. HI0043
CAATCGGACCTAGCCGCTCACTGAAACTCTCTTCCAAAGCTTTACAAAATTCAGCATCGCTCATATCCAAATGTGCCTGTATCTCTTTTTCGTCATGTGTCCAGACCAGTGCACAATCAGACTCCCTCAAGGGCAACATTGCCAATGGGCCTTTCTTAGTGAAGCGCTCAAACGCAACACCTTCATTTGGCAATGCAGTACTGACGTTAGCCACCAAGGCATGCTGAGAATATTTTTCCACTTGATAAGCAATGCCTAATAGCTTCGCAGTGCTCGACTCCGTACCATCTGCAATCACCATCAAGCGAGTGTTTAGCACTTTCTGCTGTTCAGGCTGCTCAATTGAGCTTAAGTGCACTTGATGGAAGTCTTTGCCTTGAGATATATGAGAAACCTTCACACCACTATAAAAAGGTAGTGATCTCTCATACACCTTGCTTAACAAACTCTGGCCCAAGCACTGATTCGGCACCACATAACCTAAGGCTTCCTGTCCATACTCTGCTGCATGCATCCGGGTGGTTCCAAAGCAGCCTTTTTCTGATACATGAACCTGTTCGATGGCACATACCGAAGGCTCAATATCTGTCCAGACATCAAGCTGCTCTAAGATTTCTCGCGTGCCCCAAGACAAGGCTGTCGACCTCGCATCGTAGCTAGGAGTGTACTCAGGTATATCTTTAGAGAAGGCAAAGGCATCAATCATGACGACATCAAGGCCTAGCTTAGCCCCAAAGCAGTGCTTGCCCCGACCATTCCAGCCCCGACAATCAATACATCACAAACACTTTTTTCTTCTAACTGGGAAAATTCTTGAGCCATGTGTACTCCCTAAGACGAGGCCTGCGCCATAATGGCTTCAATATCATGAATCGTTTTCGGGACATCTTTAGATAGCACCTGATGAGACTTCTTGGTAACAGCAACATCATCGTCTATACGAATGCCAATGCCGCGCCACTTTTTCGCCACTTCTTTATTGCCGGGAGCGATATAAATACCCGGTTCAACCGTAATCACCATACCGGGCTCAAGCTCTCTCCATTCACCGTCGATTTTATACTCACCAACAGCATGAACATCCAAGCCCAACCAATGGCCTGTTCGATGCATA
>NZ_LWEY01000792.1:0-964 GCF_001634935.1 Oleiphilus sp. HI0043
TAGGTCAGCGTTTAGGTATTTCATTTGACTAAATTTTGTGACTTCGTTGCAGCTTTTTAATCTAAGCTGCAACGAATCAAGCAAGCAAAATCAAAAACTCCCTCTATACTTACGCTAATAGTTTTATTCTTAAGAGAATTCAATAAGGTAAGTATCTATGAAAAAAGTTACAAAACTCCTCGCTCCTTTCGTTTTGGCTGCAAGCGCCACGGCTCAAGCCGATTTTATTGGCGGTACTGTTGAAGCAAGTTATTGGTATGCAGGCATTGGTGGTGATGCCACCGCTGGTGAAACAGTTGATTTTGAAAAAGACCTAGGTTTCGAAGACGATAGTTTCTTCGAACTCGCGGCTTCATTTGAACACCCCGTGCCACTGATTCCAAATATAAAGGTCCGACTAACTTCCCTTGATCAGACTGAATCTGGCGAAATTGATGAAGCAGGCGATGGTTTTGCTGGTGTGGAAGGGCCTGTTACGACTAATTTAGACCTGACTCACTATGATGTAATTGCTTACTATGAAATTCTCGATAACTGGGTTTCGGTTGATGTTGGTTTAGATATTAAGGTTTTTGACGGTCAGCTTAATGTTGAGGGTGATACAGAAAGCTCGACCTCTACTATTGATAACTTTCTACCGCTGCCCTATGCAAAAGCTGAAGTAGAGCTGCCTTTTACTGGTATGGCAGTTGGCGCTGAGTTATCGGGTATTTCGTATTCTGGTAATGGTATTTATGATGCCCGTGCCCGTATTCGTCAAAATATTAGCTTAGCATTTGTTGAGCTAGGCTATCGCACTATGGCAATCAAGATTGATGATATAGGCAGTGCTGATATCGAAGTTGATGTTGATTTTAGCGGTGTTTACTTAAGTACAGGCTTAGATTTCTAGATATAAAGTGCAATCTAGATTCGTAAGAATATTTTTCTAATATTCTCATTGCAAGGCGCTGAATTGTTTGAT
>NZ_LWEY01000793.1:0-525 GCF_001634935.1 Oleiphilus sp. HI0043
TGCAATGGACATTCAACATAAACTTAAGCCAAGTTTGTTTCTTCTCACCTTGAGCTTACTGTCATCTGTTTTCGTTGGCTGTAGTGAGTCCGAGAATGATGGCGGAATTACCGGAACGGGCGGCCCTCTGGAAAGCTACTTAAAGCACGGAATTGCTTCGAATAACCAGAACCCTAGCTATTGCGATATTTGCCTCGATGCCCCCGTACTCGAAAGCGATGGAAGTGCAGATGCCTCTTCTGACGAGTCAAGCGATAGCTACTCCCGAACTAATACTCAAGAAACAGGAGTCGATGAACTCGACTGGCTTAAGACCGACGGAAACCTGATATACAGCTACAATGGAGGTTCCGACATCAATATATTTGAATTATCGGAACAGACAGGTAAACACGAAGCGCTCAATACCATTACCCTCTCTACTTCACGTCATTACTTACAGGGCTTGTATCTGGAAGAAACACTCGAAAACAAAAAACTTATTTCAATCGCTAACGAATACGCTCAAGTCTATAGCGACTACTT
>NZ_LWEY01000794.1:0-747 GCF_001634935.1 Oleiphilus sp. HI0043
CGCATACATCTGCCCTGCTCCGGGAATAAAAAAACCTAGAGCTAACGCGACGATTGGGTTCTTCATTTGATTTTGAAGACGAGCTTGCTGAATTGTATCGTTCATAATATCTATCCCTATTTATTACACTTAAGCTTTTTTACGTCTGGCAAAACCCAACCCAGCCATTCCAAGACCTAGCAACGCAAACGTACTTGGCTCTGATACTTGCGATACGTCAGATCGAACCAAAAATTGTCCAGTGAATGGATCTGAAATATTGCGTGCTTGAGCAAAGAATATATCTTGTAAATAACCAGTATCTGTATCAAACAAAGCACTTGCATCGTTATCATAAATTGACCAGAAAGTACGATCTTCACCGTTATCGCGAACTACTGTACCGAATCCGAATACATCATCCTCATTAGTACCAGTAGCACCAAAGAAATCTAGATAATTTGCCATTGCTGCAATGCTAGCGTTTTGCTGGCCAACTGCATGATCAAAAGAAGAAAGATTGTAAGTAATACCAAAGCCTTCTTGCATTGTGATTACTTCATCGAAGGTAGCATGACGGAAACCAGAGTAATCGCCACCTGTATCAAGCTGACCTAGCACATCGTTAACTGTACGACCTTGTGTGGCTGTTAAGTCCAGCCACTCTAACCCCGTTTCTTCGTGCAAGGTTATAGTATCAACACCAAAGCCAGAATCTTGAGATATGAATCCTGCTGATGCGTTTATCGATAATGCAGATAATGCAAT
>NZ_LWEY01000795.1:0-619 GCF_001634935.1 Oleiphilus sp. HI0043
CCGAAATATTCCTGAAGTTCATCAGATACATCTCTGGTTAAACTATTCCTTGGGTCATACATAGTACGAAGTATGCCGGAAATTTCTAACTTCGGATTGATGGTTTCTCTAATCTGCTCAACCGTATTCATTAATGCGGCCAAGCCTTCTAGCGCATAATATTCGCATTGCATTGGAATGATAACGCCGTCCGACGCTGATAAGGCATTAACGGTTAGCATATTTAGAGAAGGAGGACAGTCGATCAAGACGAATTCATAATCATCACGAATAGATTTTAAGGCTTGCTTCAGTCTATGTTCACGGCCAATCTCATTAAGGAGCTCGACTTCCGCTGCAGTCAGATCGCCATTGGAAGGAATAACATCGTATTTACCAACGACTGAACGCGTAATGACCTCTTGAACATCGGCCTTTTTGGTCAGTACATCATAGGCCGTATATTCAATTTCATTCTTGCTGATCCCGCTACCCATAGTTGCGTTTCCCTGCGGATCAAGATCAATAAGGAGAATTCTGCGTTTGGTCGCAGCCAGCGATGCAGCAAGATTTACAGTGGTGGTCGTTTTTCCAACCCCCCCCTTCTGGTTAGTAATCGCATAGATTTTCGCTGGCACTG
>NZ_LWEY01000796.1:0-719 GCF_001634935.1 Oleiphilus sp. HI0043
AGAATAATTGGAAAATGGTATTCGTTTTCTACACATTTTAATAAATGCTCACCAGAGATGCTCTCGGTGAGGTTATAATAGCCGACATTATTTCATATTTTACATTTTGCGTGTATGACAAATAATCAAACTTGAGGTTTCAACTCCCTTATAAGTCATAATTATTCAGTCTATCCCGTGATTTCTTTACATATCGAGACCTTATGAGCCAAATTATTGAAGCTGACTTTGTTGTTCCATTAGAACTATCTGGCATGCGTTTAGATCAGGTCATTGCTGATTTTATGCCTGAGTATTCTCGCTCACGCCTGCAACAATGGATTAAACAAGGCCATATTCGCGTAAACGAAGAAATCGCGCGGTCCAAAGACAAAGTCAAAATAAATGATCTCATTGAAGTGAAAGCCGAGCTTGAAAGTCAGGGAGAGTGGCTTGCTGAAGACATCCCGCTTGATATCGTTTATCAAGATGAAGACATTCTGATCATCAACAAACCAGCTGGAATGGTAGTTCACCCCGCCGCCGGTAACCACTCAGGCACTTTAGTTAACGCCTTGCTGCATCACTTTCCTGATATCAAAGCCGTTCCCAGGGCCGGTATCGTTCACCGCCTGGATAAAGACACGACCGGTTTAATGGTGGTCGCTAAAACACTAACAGCTCACGCCCATATTGTTGAACAACTTCAAAGTCGCGAAATGGGCAGAGAATACGAAGCT
>NZ_LWEY01000797.1:0-303 GCF_001634935.1 Oleiphilus sp. HI0043
ATAGATATTATGAACGATACAATTCAGCAAGCTCGTCTTCAAAATCAAATGAAGAACCCAATCGTCGCGTTAGCTCTAGGTTTTTTTATTCCCGGAGCAGGGCAGATGTATGCGGGTTCAATGATGTGGGGAGTAATTAATTTAATTCTAATCGTTGTTTTGGCGGTAACAGTGATTGCTTCGCCAGTCGCCTTCATTCTTTGGCTTGTTTCTTTGTTTTTGGGATACAAGGGAACAAAGCAATTCAACGATAAGGTGTTGGACGGAGCTGAGGCTTCCTCATAATTTTTCTCTAATATTTTG
>NZ_LWEY01000798.1:0-377 GCF_001634935.1 Oleiphilus sp. HI0043
TTCAAGCCAGGGTCTTTTTCATCCAGTAATGTATCGTATTCTTCTTGAGCACACTCGGCATTATCACGTGCCGATTGCATTCGATAGCTCGTTTCTGCCCAAATTCTCTGATAGTAAGCTCTAGATTCCTCAATAACTGACTGACCATCAAAAGCAAAACGAATCTTATCGTCTTCGTTGGTCTGGCCAATTACTAGCGTATGCTCACCTAAGCCCGCAGCAGTGAATTGCTGAAGAACCTCTTCAGTATTACCTTGCTTAACCTGGATGACTGCACCTAGCTCTTCATTATAAAGTTCTCGCGCGAAGTGGCTGGAGTCTTCAGCCAACAAGTCCAGCTTAACGTCAACACCTACACGCCCAGCGAATGACATTTC
>NZ_LWEY01000799.1:0-7649 GCF_001634935.1 Oleiphilus sp. HI0043
AATGAAATCATCCTACGCTCTCCACAAATCAAAGACCCTGGGAGCAGTAAGTCCTTCCCTGAGGATACTTTAAGCTACTCAAGCACTGTCTACCCTCTACTCACAGAGTATTGCAGTGACTGTCATGTCGAAGGCCAGCAAACTCCTTTTATTGGCAGCTCCGATGTTGACACCTCTTACCTGGCTGCTCAGAGTCGAATCAGCCTGGAAACCCCCGGCAACTCCCGACTAGTACAACGCTTACTCAATGAGTTTCATAACTGCTGGGAAGTTGGTTGTGAAGCCTCATCAACTGAAATGAGAACAGCGATCGAAGCCTTTTCTAATTCGATCACTGCCGCCGCGATTGACGAAACACTGATTACCAGTAAAGCACTTGTATTGGTGGGTGACGGCATCGTTGCCAACTCAGGTGGCCGCTATGAAGATGATGTGATTGCCCTATACGAGTTCAAAGCCGGTGAAGGTACTCTTGCCAACGACACCAGCGGTGTAGACCCGGCCATCAACCTTGAATTGAGCGGCAACGTCGAGTGGGTCGGCGGTTGGGGCATTAAGTTTGGCGCTTCGTATATCGACGAAGAAACCAATACCCGTGTCGGCAACGGTAAAGCGCAAGGCAAGACCGAAGACAGTAAAAAGCTCTACGATGAAATACGTGGCACGTCTCAATATTCTATAGAGGCTTGGGTTGTTCCAGCGAATGTTACGCAGGAAGACTCGCGCATTGTGTCGTACTCGGGCTCGGCCAGCTCTCGTAACTTTGCTTTGCAACAGACCTTGTACAACTACGACTTTTACAATACTACTAACGACTTCAACGAAGCACTTTCAACCGCCGATGCAGATGAAAGACTTCAAGCCAGCCTTCAGCATGTTGTCGCCACCTACTCCGCGACACAAGGCAGAAAGCTCTATGTTAATGGTGTCTATACCGAAGATGAAGACAGCGTAGCCCCTGGCCTTCTAAATGGTTGGAACGAAAGTTTTGCCCTCGTATTGGGTAATGAAACCGATGGCAACGAACTATGGGAAGGCACGCTAAGGATGCTAGCTATTCATAGCCGTGCGTTAACACAAGAGCAAATCACCCAAAACTATAACTCCGGCGTAGGTGAGAAATTCTACATGCTATTTGGTGTATCTCATCTTGTGGATACCGATGACCCCGACACAGCCGATGACTTTATTTTCTTTGAAGCCAGCCAGTTTGATAGCTTTAGCTACTTATTCTCTGATGCACGCTTTGTCAGCCTTAACGACAATGTTGAACTAGACGACATCACTTTAAGAGGCATGAAGATCGCCATCAACGGGCAAGAAGTAAATGTTGGACAAGTCTACCAAAACCTAAACATTAGTTTGAACGACGAAGACTATGTAGCGGGTAACGGGCAAGTTTTATCTAACCTGGGAACCATCGTTCCTTTGGATAAAGCAGCCGATGAAGACGAGTTTTTCTTAAGCTTTACGGAGATTGGCAGCCGCTCGCGCGATGAAGAGGAAGACATTCCCCCAACGCCTGCTGAACCTGAAGACCTACCTGCTTCGTCAGAAATAGGGCTTCGCACTTTCGATGAAATCAATGCATCGATGTCTGTGATGACCGGTGTTGCCTCAACCGATAGCGATGTAAAAAGCACTTTTGATACGGTGAAACAACAGCTACCAACGATAGAGAATATCGAAGGCTTCTTATCGGCCCACCAAATGGCCGTCACTCAGTTAGCCATTCAATATTGTGACGCCTTGGTTGATGACACAAGCTTAAGAGCTAGCTTCTTTAGCAGCTTTAATTTTAGTGAAAATGCCAATACCGCTTTTGATACGGATGGCCGTAGCCAGATTTCAAGCGCCCTCCTAAGCAACTTTGTTGGTACTAGCTTGGACACTCAACCTAGCGACAGCGATATTAATGATGAGATAAACAGCCTGATTGATACGCTTAGCGCTTGCTCAGCTGACAGCAGCTGTCCCGAAGGTAGAACCGAGATTGTGGTCAAAGCAGCCTGCGCAGCCGTACTAGGCAGCGCTACAACGCTTGTGCAATAAATACTATTCAGTTGAAGGATGAGATTATGATTATCAAACCAACACTCAAACAAACGCTGGATATCAACGCACCTTTGATACACAGTGACCATAAACGCCCTAAAACACGTAGGGAGTTTATCGCCAATGGATTCATGGCTGGCGGCGCTACCGTTTTTGGCTCGTCAATATTCAGCCTTTTCGGAGCACCACGTAATGCTTCGGCCGCGCTATCTTCAGATATTGAAGCCTTAAAAGATAGCTGTGGAATCGCCGTCCAAGGGGCCGGAAAGATCCCTTTTATCTGTATTGACCTGGCAGGCGGTGCCAATATTGCCGGCTCCAATGTATTAGTTGGCGGTTCGGGCGGACAAAAAGACATGCTCAGCACAGCAGGCTATAGCAAACTTGGCATCCCGCCGGATTTTTTACCTCAGGTAAACAATACCGATGGCACTACGAATGACTTCGTTGATGAATCCCTGGGCTTAGCCTTTCATTCAGATAGCCAATTTTTACGCGGGATTCAGGAACGAACCTCTGCGGCAACCCAAGCTGCGATTAACGGCGTGGTAATCCCGGCACGTTCAGAAAACGATACAGGCAATAACCCCCATAACCCGGTTTATGGCATTCATAATGCCGGTGCAGATGGTTCACTTTTAACATTGATTGGCTCACGAAGCTCTGATTCTGGCGGCAACTCCTTAGCACCAATGGACATGATTAACCCGCAGGTGCGCCCGACTAAAATTGACCGCCCAAGTGATGTTACGGGCTTGGTCGATGTCGGTGATTTGATCGGCCTACTAAGCCAGGAAGATGCCGTCGCGGTAATGGAGTCTATTCAACGTATCAGCGATAAGAAAATGGCTCAGATGAATACCGGCCTTCCTAGCGCTGGCGTAAATGTTACCACTGACGAAGTCGTAAAAGACCTTGTACGCTGTGGCTATGTAAAAAGTGCCGACCTGGCAGACCGTTTTGGCAACCCTGCTGACCTCGACCCGGTACAAGACCCGGATATTGTCGGAGCAAGCGGTATCTTTAGTAGTGAAGAATTTCTCAATGACCGCGAATTCCAGAAAGCCGCATCGGTCATGAAACTCGTGATCAATGGCTATGCCGGTGCTGGTACAATCACCATGGGTGGTTATGACTACCATACTGGTAACCGTTCGACAGGTGAAGCTCGTGACTTAAGAGCAGGACGTGTCATGGGCGCTTGCCTGGAATACGCAGCACGAATTGGTGTACCGCTTATGCTTTACGTCTTTTCTGACGGTTCAGTCGCCAGTAATGGCATGGTGGATAACTCTGAACAAGGCCGTGGCAAAGGTGTATGGACAGGCGATAACCAATCAACTGCCGCAGCGTTCTACCTAGTCTATGACCCTAGCGGCAACGGTCGCCCTACTGCGATACGCAACCAGGTTGGCTATATGCGTAGCGACGCATCAGTCGAAACCGCATCAAGCCCTGCTGCCAATAACGTTAACCTACTAGTTCAAACCGTTATGCTGAATTACATGGCACTACACGGCGAGCAAGGCAACTTCGAAAATGTACTGAGTTATCACGGGCTGGGAAGTTCTACTCTTAGGGATACGCTGGTTGGAATGGCACCTATTGTAAATGGGACGATTTGATGAATAAGTAAGACGATAAAGGGGGGGCACCTAAAGTGCTAAGCCCCTTTTGACTCATAAATTACTTGGCCAACTCTCTCAATGTGATCACGTAGCTGCAAGTTCTTAATGTCATGAAAGCAATGCACATCGACTACAAGCGGGATATCAGAATCTGCAAAATCTAACGCTAGTGCTGAGCTCGTAAAACGGTCAATATTATCGCCGACGACAGCAATATCAATATCACTTCGCTCATGATAATTCCCTTTCGCCCTAGAGCCATAAAGCTTTGCATAATCAATCATCTCATACTTAGATATATATCTCGTATCTCGCTCAGAGTTTGCTCACTCAAGCCGAACTGACTCATGATGATACTATTTCTTCTAAGAGTGATGTGTACCACTCATCTAGCATAGGCAAATAACTAATTTTTATGGAATCAATAACCTGTTCGAACTTCGAAAAGTCATAGGTATGACTCATAAGGTTTCGGTCTCCGATCATTCTCAACCAGGTCTCGGCATCATTAATATACTTACTTTGATACGCTTGGCGAACAACCGACTTAGGTGAAATCTGGTCAAGAATAATACCATCAAATTCCATTTTATCTTTGAGAACCTTCCACGCTAGTTCGAAGGTATATTCAAAACGCTGAATAACACCTTCCTTTTCTAACTGGCTAAACGAAGCAATATCTGACTCCACTGCTTCACGTAGCAAAAGAAAAGCTCGCTGAAAGTTCTTAAACCGTTGTTGCCAGCGAATATCTGAGACAGACATCATGACGCGTTACCTAATTCTTTAAAGATGAATATTTTGAAAATCACTATAGCAAGGATCGAGATACGATTCGATGATTTAAAGACCAAGGCTACAGGAGAAAAGAGCCCTAAGAAAGCCTTAGCCGCCTCCTTGAACTTAAGGCCTTCCCAAACCATTGGAATAATGAACCCTTTGCCGTTCATCAATCATAATCGCGTCAATACCTTCTAGTTTATTTATCAAGTCTAAACCTTTTTTCAACCCCAATACGAACACGGCAGTCGATAGCGCATCGGTAGTCGTCACATCAGGCCCGAGAACGGAAACGCTTAGCAGACCGTTCCGAGCAGACCGGCCTGTTTTTGGGGAAATAATATGGTGAACCCTTTCGCCGCTATCATCGATAAAGAATCGCTCGTAGTCACCTGAAGTCGATAAAGCGACATCCGATAAAGGCAGAACAACGGAGTTTTCTTCTTTGTTTCTAGGGTGACGCACCGCGACAAGCCAAGGCTTTGAGCCCTTTCCGCCCAGAAGATACATATCGCCGCCCGCACTTAAACGCGCATGCTTAACACCAAAGGTCTTCAACATCTTAATGCCTTCATCAACAGCATAACCTTTAGCTATTCCGCCTAAGTCAAGAACGACTCCAGGAGAGCTAAAACGTACTGTTTGAGCACTTCTATTTAAAACAATATGGCGATAATCCAGTGCTGGCAACTTTGCATTGATTTGAGAATCAGATGGCTGCGCCTGTTGTCGATAGTCATATAAAAAACCCACAGAGGCAAAGCTGATATCAAAGGCACCTTGGGATAAAGCCGACACAGCCAATGACTTTTCGAGTAAGCTAAACAGCTCAGTCGATATCGATAGTGCTTGCTCAGAGGCAAGTCTATTTACCTTGGAGAGCTCAGATTCAGAAATATACCGCGACATCTTTGCCTCGATATCATTAAAGCGATTCAGCACTGCGCGCTTAGCCTTCTCTGCTTTAATCTTATCGTCTAACCAAAACTCCAAGCTTAAGTTGGTCGTCATCACCTCTGCAGAAAACTCATGCCACTCGGCTTTCAAGGGCATGCTAAGAAAAACTAAGAAGCAAATGAGAAAACTCAAACAGTTTTTCATAATGTTATCCAAAATATCTCTCCAACCACGACGAATAGACCCATCCTAAAATATTGGTTAAAATCAATAAACCCTATTGCTGGAACAACACAATGAACTTGGCACCTAGTAATAAAACTATTGATGCACTTAAGAGTCTCTCTCTTAAAGAAGCGAGTCGAATTGAACTTGTCTGGCTTTATGGTTCACAAGCGAATCATACCGCTGATTGCGCGAGTGATTATGACCTAGCGATAGCGCTACATAAGGAATGTAATCAAGCAGACAAATTCATTCAAGACCTTGAGTATCAATGGTCAAATAATCTAGACCAGAATATATCAATCGTTGATATTAACTCAGTGCCCGTGCCATTGGCTTACAACATTATTGATCTCGGCACTCCGCTCTACATTGGCAATGACTTGCGCCTTCATAGCGAAGAACAGCGAATATGGTCATTATGGAGTGAATATGCCCATGAACACCAGCAACATTATCCTTAAACGGCGTTCCAGAGAATTTACTATGTCGACATACCAAGCCTATGTATTTGCCATCAAAGAACAAGTCGCTCAGCACTTGGCTGGTTTGGATGAGTTGGCCTGCACCATTCAGAAACGCCCCTTAACATTTAACGAACGTAGCGCTGTAGAAAGGAATCTACAGGTTCTTATCGAGGCTGCTATTGGCTGCTCAAAGCACTATCTCAAGAAGATATCTAAACCTGTTCCTTCGGAAGCCCGAGCTAGCATTGAAAGAATCTACGAACAACTCGCCATTACCACTCCTGAAATAAATGAAATGCGCGGCGCAATAGGCATGCGAAACGCCATCATTCATGACTACCTTAACCTTGATTGGAAAAAGTTAGAAGCCGTACTTGCAAAGCAAAAATACTATAATGTGAAAGATTATATCAGCCTGCTCTGTTCTGCACTTCTTAGCGAATAGCTTGTTTTTTAATACCTTTTCTATGGCTACGTTACTCTTTAAGGAATACTTAAACCTACCTCTTCCCCCAATAATTCCCGTAGCGCCTGCTTTAAAGCCTTCTTCGCGTCATCATCACCATGAACAATTCTTATTTCTGAAGGCTTAGCTTTCATGCCTTGCACAAAGTTCAGTAAGTCTTCCTGACCTGCATGCGCAGAGTAACCCGAGATCGTATGTACAGCGGCATTAATCGTATAGCGCTTACCCTCTAGCTCGACATAGCCATTTCGTGTCCCGTAAGTTTGAATATCTCGCCCTGCAGTTCCCTCAGCTTGATAACCTACAAACAGAATATCAGTACGCTTATCTTCAATTAAGGCTTTTAAATAATTAACAATACGTCCACCAGCACACATACCGCTAGCGGCGATCACAATGGCTGGGCGAGCCGTCTTTGCTAAATAATTCACTGTGTCGAGGTGAGTTTGATGATCATCTATCGTGAGTAAATTTTCAAATGACAGAGGGTGTCGACCCACGGCTACCCGACTTTGAGCCTCTGCATCCCAAAAAGGTTTTAGTTGTCGGTAGGTATCAGTAAAGTCGTTGGCCAAAGGTGAGTCGACTATCACTTCAAGCTCAGCCCAATTCAGCGCCCCCTGATCGGCTTTATCTTTAAGCTCATAGATCAATGACTCAAGTTCATACAATAGCTCCTGAGTGCGGCCGATACTGAACGCAGGAATCAAGACCACACCTCTGTCTTGAACAGCACTCTCGATCACTGCCTTAAGTCGCTGCCGACGAGAGCGTCGATCTTCATGATTCTTATCGCCATAAGTGCTTTCAATCACCAAGGTATCACATGCTTCAGGAGGCTTCGGCGCGGCTAACAAAGGAGAGTGAGGAGCGCCTAAATCACCCGAAAAGATAAACGTATGCGCGTCCTTCCCCTGGTTTACACAGCACTCAACATAAGCAGAGCCAAGAATATGACCTGCTGGCTGTAAGCAAATATCTAAACCTTCAAAGACTGAATACAAATCACCATATTTGAGCGGCACAATACGCTGCTTAAGCACCGACATAAATTGTCGGATCATCTGTTTATTACGGGTGAAACCAATCTTCACCGCATCTTCCAGTACCAGCGGTAAAAGCACAGCCGAC
>NZ_LWEY01000800.1:0-917 GCF_001634935.1 Oleiphilus sp. HI0043
CAGACCGAGACGGGTGGGGTGCTGATTTCTCCTTTGCCTGGCGCCACGGAATTAAAGCCTGGCTCGGCGACACGCCCTCTATTCGGTGTTAAACCTGCGATTGTCGACAATGAAGGCAATATTCTGGAAGGTGCAGCTGAAGGTAATTTAGTTATGCTGGATAGCTGGCCTGGGCAGATGCGTACTGTCTACGGCGACCATGAACGCTTTATCCAGACCTACTTTAGTACCTATGAAGGTATGTACTTCACAGGTGATGGTGCGCGTCGCGATGAAGATGGTTATTACTGGATTACCGGTCGTGTTGATGATGTCTTGAATATTTCGGGGCACAGAATGGGCACCGCTGAAATCGAAAGTGCATTAGTGGCTCACCCAGATGTTGCCGAAGCCGCTGTTGTTGGCTACCCTCACGATATTAAAGGCCAAGGTATTTATGTCTATGTCAGTATGATGCATGACCATGACATTGACCTAAATGACGCGCTCAAAGACACCTTGAAGCAATGGGTGAGAAAAGAGATTGGCCCTGTCGCGACACCGGATATCATACAGTGGGCACCGGCGTTGCCAAAGACCCGTTCTGGTAAAATCATGCGCCGTATTTTGCGCAAGATAGCCGCGAACGAGCATGATAGCTTGGGGGATATCTCTACCTTGGCCGATCCTTCAGTGGTCGCCAAATTGGTTGATGAACGACTGAACAAGTAAGCAATCAACGCTACTGTAGGCAGAGGGGGAAACCCCTCGCAGAACCTGACCCTTGCTAGCCCGCCAGCGAGCCGTGGAAGGCTCTGCCTACAAGTATGGTTTTTCTCGAATCCGTAGGCAAACGGTTCCACCTCTCGCAGAATCTGCCCCCTTGCTAGCCCTCTAGCGAGCCTGGGACGGCCGCTCTGTCTACAAAACACTCCGCC
>NZ_LWEY01000801.1:0-538 GCF_001634935.1 Oleiphilus sp. HI0043
AAAAGCAAACTAAGGCTCTGTTTATTGGATTATTCTGACTGTCGAAGTGTCAATTCATGCGCTATACTTAAGCAAACGTTTAAGCTATCTATATAGGTCTAATTGTAATCATCACTTCACCAGGCTTATCTGTTTTATCACTTAGCAGTTAACTAGAGATCAACGTGTTCCATGCCTAGCCAATTTTCAAACAAAAGCGCTAAAGAGAAACTTCATAGTGTAAATGAAGTAATCGAAAGCGGCTCTATCCGGCAAATTGAAAGGGTTGTGAACAAGGGGCTAAACGCAAGTGATATTGCACACCTAATTGAATCCTCTCCACCGCGAGAGCGAGCACTAATATGGCGCTTGCTGAATGACGATTTAAAAGGTGAAGTCCTACAAGATCTCTCTGAAGACATACAGGCGCACTTCCTCAGCAAGTTAAATGCTCAGGAAGTCGTAAACTTCACAGAAGACCTCGATACAGATGATCTCGCCGACATACTTCAGCAGCTACCTGACAATGTATCAGCTGAAGTCCTTGAGTCAATGGACA
>NZ_LWEY01000802.1:0-515 GCF_001634935.1 Oleiphilus sp. HI0043
ACGAACATTTACCGAGAATTTCATGCCATTGGCATCGACTGTTAAATAGCCTTCAGGGTCCCACTTTGGCAGGTCACCTTTAGCAAGGCGCTTTACATACAAGAAGCTTACACTGACAACACATATCAGCAGACCCAAAACAGTTAGCGCGGCTTTTTTTCTAATTCTCATAATCAACCTATCTTAAGGAACTCATATAACCTTACCCACAAAGAACAAACACTCTGTGAGATGGACATTTATTTGGTCAGTTAGAGTAATGCCAATTCAGACTTAAAGAGAGCCACAATAATGAGAAATGAATCTTACCGGTGGGTAAATTACCTAGATTGAAGCCTTTCAATAATGCCCATCATTTTATATGTCAGGAGTGCTGCCGAAAATTCGTAAGCATGAAAGCCTTTGATTGGTGCGAACTCGGTAATATCGAAACCGATGATTTCGCATTGTTTTGCGACTGACTCAAATAAGGACAATGTTTGATACCAGCCAAGCCCACCTGGCACGGGCGTGCC
>NZ_LWEY01000803.1:0-733 GCF_001634935.1 Oleiphilus sp. HI0043
TGTTCGCTACTTCTCTAAAATTAGAGCCAGGATTCCGAAGCGCATAGCTGAACCAGACCGAAGCTGGCTTGCCTTAGCTGCCTACAACGTGGGCTACGGCCATCTTGATGACGCAAGGATTCTGACAGAGAAAGCCGGAAAAGACCCGGACAAATGGATGGACGTAAAAGAATTCTTACCACTTTTACAGAAGAAGAAATATTATAAACAGACTCGTTACGGCTACGCCCGTGGTAATGAGCCGGTCATATACGTGCAAAACATACGTCGCTACTATGATGTATTAAGTTGGATGACCCAACCGCAAACGAGCGAACAAGCCATTGCACAAACAGACTTTCAAGAAGGGCTAATTAAGACTATCGAATAAACATACCGATAGCNTTAAGATCCTACTCTGCTTCTCTATCTCTAAAGCCGATCAAGTAAAGTACAGCATCAAGGCCTAGGTTTGATATCGCATGACGAGCGGACTCTTTCACAAGAGGTTTAGCTCTAAACGCTACGCCCAATCCAGCTCGACTCAGCATTGGCAAGTCATTAGCACCATCTCCGACAGCAATAACCTGCTCACGCCCTATTTTTTCTTTCTTGGCTAATTCATCCAACAAAGCCGCTTTGCGCTGGCCGTCAACCACTTGGCCCGTCACGCACCCCGTTACTTTACCGTTTTTAATTTCCAACTCATTGGCATAAACATAATCAATACCAAGCTTATCCTGCAGCCCTTTAG
>NZ_LWEY01000804.1:0-425 GCF_001634935.1 Oleiphilus sp. HI0043
GGTGGTTTGTCAACACTTTCAAATAAAATCATTGAATCTATTTATTCAGCTGCTGAACTTGATGAACAAATGTTGTTCCAATACTTGCTTATTGACGCTGTAACAACTGGTAAAATGCACGTTGAAGCCGTTGGATCAGATATGAAAGCTGTAGTTAAGAAAGCACGTGCCATTGCTAAAGACATGGAGTTTATTTCTCCTCGTTATAACATTGAGCGTGTTCACACTTACACTAAACTTGAAGATGCTTACATCTTGACAACTCCAGATATGGAAGCTGAACTTGATGTTGATTTGTTAGCAGGTGTATTCAATCTTAACAAATCTGATTTCAAACAACGTATCATCACTGTTCCAAATGCAGAATACTTTGACAATGAACGTTTTGCTAATTTAACAGTTGGTGAACGTAAACAAATTCGCCA
>NZ_LWEY01000805.1:0-1151 GCF_001634935.1 Oleiphilus sp. HI0043
GTTGAAGTAGCTATCCATGTGGATTTTTGAGTTCGCATCACCGTAACCAGTAGAACCAGTCACAGCATCAGAAGCTTCAGCAGCAGAGATACGACCATTACCATCAGTGTCAGTAGCGCCGAAACCATTACCATTGTTTTCGATATGGATATCTTTGTGACCCAAGTAACCCGCAATGCTTAAGTTGCTGATCAAAGTAGTAGTTTGTGCAGTAGAAAGATCTGCGCCTGGCTGGTAAGTAGAGTCAGCAATACCGATTGCACCGATTTCGTATTTGAAATCAACCGCTGTTACAGCTGCGTCGATAACTTCTTGAGTTGAGAAATCAGCAAGTGCAGTAGCACCGCCAGCAATAAGGTCATCAGCACTGATAAGAGCAGCCAATGGATCAGTAGCGATTTCGTGAATTAACAAGTCACCGTCTTCGATACCAACACGACCCTTAACGAATGTTCCGCCAAGTGCACCAGCAACTGCTTGAACAACAGATACACCAGGAGCAGCTTGTACATTGTTAGCTTCTAGCTGTGTCAAAGATGCACCATCAGCGTTAGCTTCGATACCGCCAGCCAAACCAGCTAGACGACCGTCATCTACAGCACCGTATGCTAGAGCCAATGCAGCTAGACCTTCAGCACCGTAAAAATCAGACAAACCACGATCTAAAATGTTTTCGCCAGTAGCAGCAGAACCAGCAATATCGATGTTCATACGGATATTGTCAATCATGTCAGTGTCGTTTGCTAGGTTATCGTCACCAGTGTTTGCGTTGCCGCCGATGCTGATGTCGTTGATGAATAGGCTACCAGCATCTTTATACATGAACTGACCGATAGAAACTTTAGTTTCTAGATCGATAGTCAAACCAGCTTGACCAGTTAGCTCGCCCATTGCTGAGTCGTCTAGAGCTTTAAGTTCAGCTTGTGCGCCAGCAGAAGCAGCAGCGATTGCAGAAACTAGTGCGATTTTTTTCAGGCCTTTCATATTATTCTCCTAATATTTAGGTTACGTTAAAACTGTCTTAGACTTATGTGTCTTAACGCGATCATTTGATTTATATGATTTCATTTTTTTCTAACAAGCTGTGTTGCTCGCCAGTGAGATCATAATATGTATTTTGATTTCTATTTACCGTGATTGCTTTCACAAAA
>NZ_LWEY01000806.1:0-6285 GCF_001634935.1 Oleiphilus sp. HI0043
TGAGCCTGAGCCTGAGCCTGAGCCTGAGCCTGAGCCTGAGCCTGAGCCTGAGCCTGAGCCTGAGCCTGAGCCTGAGCCTGATAATTTTGTTGACGAAGCCCCTGATTCGTCAAGCAATAATTTTGGCTCATCAACAGGCCTTCCCGCTGGCGTGCTCGACCAAAATATTGGCCTGCGAACTAGCCTGGGAGACGAGCAACATTATCGGAGTGCCTTATCGCAATTCGTCGCTGAAGTTGGCGAGATCAGACAGCACTTAAACTCTGGGCTCAGCGCTATCAACAAACAAATGATCACTGAGAAAGCAAGCCGCTTACGCACAAGTGCTGAAGAACTGGGTATAAATAGAGTAGCTTGCCTGGCAATTGATCTGGAAAACAACACACAGTTCCCAAATGAAGTGCAAGAAGAAGCAATAAGCTCTTTTGCTAAAGAACTGGATTATGCAGAACAGGAAATCAGAAAGGTTCTTGGAGAGAGTAACAGCTAGATTTGTACCGAGCCTCGCTGGCAGGTCGCACCTTTGAACCTATCTAACTCCGCATAGCGAGGGCTGGGGCCCTCTGCAGGACTCTCTTATGTATATTGCTCTTGAAGATAAGAAATAATATCTGACGACTCATACATCCATTGTTGCTCACCATCTTTTTCTATTCTTAAGCATGGCACCTTAAGCTTTCCTCCACCGGACTGTAGCTCTTCAGCAAACTGCTTATTGCGTTTCGCATCACGAGTCTCAATATTTAAGCCCTGACGACGCGCAGCCCATCGAACCTTTACGCAAAATGGACAGGCAGCATACTGATATAGCGATATGTTCTGCGTCGCCGCGTCCAGTTCTAACTGCTTCTCGCTGGAAAGCTTGGGTTTACGAGGCTTAAACAGAAAATCAACTAATAGAATAATACGGCCTAATAGCCATCGAACAACAGACATGCAACGAACCTCTTTCGTAAATCGCTAGAATATGGCACCGTAAAACTGCACAAAACTTATACAGCTATCTCTACGGCGCACGCGGATTCTATCAGAAAAGAGGCATAATTTCCTAGGGATGATCAGCCCGAATCAAGGGAGCATAGGCCTGACAACAGGATCTACTTATAATTCGATCTTGGGTGCAAGGTAAGCACAAACACTCGTTACTTGCTGCCAGTCTTTAATCACTGAGGGGTTATTTTTCAAGAAGTGCTTAGCGACATAAGCTCCGCCAGCGGCTTCGGCCAGTACTTCATAATCATAATCGACCTCATCCGCATCCAAAGCCTGAAGCGCATCAAAGATACTCACTTCTGACTCTGCAAATGAATTAATGAGTCCTTCACGATACATCTCGATCAGCCTATCAATCGAATAAGCTTGAGTGTTAACTTGATAGCCCTTAGCCAACAACAAAATATCGATATCACTGCCTTGTTTAACCGCAAGAATACCTGCACCTTGATTGTTTCGGGAATTACCATTACCCACGAGTAAAATACGTGAGGTATATAGGTCAAAGGCATATTCAGCGACTTTATCCCGCGATTTGGTCTTGACCATATTCAAACCAATATCAATCACATTACTATCAAGCGCACCTTCCATGAATGAGTAGTGTGGCATTTCGACAAACTCGACATGAGAAAAGTATGCGCTCGAGCATTCCATCAAATTTGCAAGACTTCCTGAAGCAATACCGTTATCAACTTTGAAAGAAAGATGAGGTACGTAACCAATTCGAACGGACGATTCAAACCGCTTATTATCTGTGGCGTAGCTTGCTCCAGAGAGCAGTCCAGCCAGCATCGCGCAGACAATCATAGGTAAAAAGTGTCTAAAAGCAGACATAAAACGCATAGGCATGTAACTCACCTTAAATTTATTATGTAAGTGGTGGAAAAAGCTTGGGTTATTTTTATGATAGCACTACTTATGGTAATAGAAAGGCAAAGTAAAAACTATGCATTAGGTCTAGCTTGTGCAAGGTCATCCGGGGTAAGCAATTTAGCCGCACGATGGACAAGCTTGCCGCCACCTCTTAGTGAACGATAGACGATATCCAGAATATCTCGGTGCACGGCTTCAATAGGTTTGGCTATTTGACTCACTACGGGTAATTTTTGCATCACATAAAAGGGCTCTTCAGCAATTGAGTAATGAACCGTCTCAACTGTTTCTACCGTTTTATCGTAAGCGCTCGCCATCAAATCGATAGTGCCTGCTAATAAAGCTTGATTGGACACATCTTGCTGCCCAGCTTCGGGGATATAGGGTTTACGTATTACCTGATAGTTGATTAAATCGAGCGCTTTCCCCGCATGACGTGTACGCAATCTTCGCTCATCTTCATCAACCCAGCATGCTATCTGCTGGTACACGCGGTCAGAGTGCGCCAATGGAATATGTGGCAGGCCTTCAAAGTGAGCGTTTTAGCTATGTGTTGGCGCAGAGCCCGGGTTAGCACTACCCTGTCTGACCAAGCTACCCCCCATCACTCTGCTAATAAAGCTATCTTCATTCTTTCCAACACTACCACTAATAAAGTAATGACGAGCCTGATCATAGAAACTCGCACATGACGACTCAATGTCTTCAGATGGAGCAAAAAACTTCAAGCCATGCTTTAAATCTTGAATACCTTCACTCCGCCGATCAATCCAATCAGCCCAATGGCTAATGTAATCCCGAGGAAAGTGTCGAACGATTTCACCGCTAAAGTGGCCAAACTTTTCAAGCGGTGAGCCTTCGTGCGGTGTACCCAAGTACATACATTTACTTAAGTTCGAGAGCCAAGGCATATCAGTTTGGATGGCACAATATTGAGCATGTCGAAGTAAGAGTCCGCCCATACTGAAACCGACAAGCATCAGTTCATCAATATTAATCGGGTAGGCTTCGTGCAATTGAGTCAGTTGCTTTGCCAGAAGACGACCATTTTTTTCTAAAGAAAGTCCGGTATTGTAGCGAAGATAGAACGGTGTATAACCAAAATCTTCCTGCAACTTTGTACCATAGTTTTCCCTGACATCGCCGCCTTTATAGTCGAAACAGCTATCAATATAATGATCGACGAGAGATTCCCCTTCACTGGGAGCCTTTAGGTGGTAATCCCAAACCGTTTCCAGGTTTGTTAGCCCATGAACAAATACAACCACCTTATTACTTAACGGCGCATCCAGCTGATGAACGAGGTGTTCATTTAAGACCAAGCGTTTGTAGTGGTAATAAAAGCCCATCTGGATAGCCAAAGGGTTACATTCTTTTTCAAGGTAGTCACCTATCACTCCATTGAGGATGGAGCGCCCTAGACGCCCCCAATGTTTATGGGTCTCTTGACCTTCAACAGTATGACTCATACATGATCTCCGTAAGTGAAGATCTTCAGATTAGCATGTTTTCTGGAATATGAGACATGATCCAACTCAATCAATGAAGGCTATTCAAATGTCATCCCTCTTAAACACGAACTTAGCCAAGTAAGTACCGCTGTGACGAAGCCCTATAAATTCAGTGCGATAAGATCACAGAATCACCACGTACTTCTACTTATTAAGAAGTCTTGTCACAAAAACAAAGTGTCAAGACCGATTTGTTGCTTAAAATTCCCTATGATGCTCACTTATAAACGCACTAGATAAAAGACAAACGCTTTAACAGCATTGATAGATAAGTTTCGGAATAAAACGTGTATAGCAGTTCTATAAAAAAAGCGCCCCTTGACAGCTCAGTGCTCACCTTAAAGCTCTACGACAGTGCATCTAAAGGCCCCGAAGGCTTGGCACAAGAACTTTGCGACATCTTCGGCAGCGCTTCAATTGACCTTAGTGAACGCCTAATCCCTTGGCAAAGCTCGTTATTGAGCGAGACTGAGCTAAGCGACATTCGCAAGGAAGCACCGGCCGGTAGCTCTAGTTCTTATTATATTTTTGTTCACAAACACGTACTTTATCCGTGTATTCCTTTCGACCATCGCGCCGAGTTGGTCGCTAGCATTGCTTTTGATCGCCGCGCAGAAGCCCAGCTCCCCCTATCCAATACACAGAGACACCTACTGCCACATATCGCCCAGGCCTTACTTCTCTGCCATAAAATAAACCAACAGCAGCAAGAAATTGAATCAGTTTATCAAGTTCTGGGCCACTACCCACTCCCCACCCTTGCTGTCGATAACCAAGTTAATAGTGTGTTTAGCAATAAGTTGTTTAGACAATTAATCAATTCATCTATTACAAACGAAGAGTTTGACGCGAGTACATCATTAAGGCATCTAGCTCGTGAGCACATCGACCTACTGAAGTTATGCACTCGGGCTAATCAGCGCATCGTACTTAGAAATGCTATCCACGACTGTATGAATGCGACAAGCAAGCACAGCGTGTTGTTCAAGCTAAGTATTAATGAAATAGAATATCCGGTAATTATCAGCACGACAGCTTGCGTACCCAGGCTGTTCAGACATTACACCAGAACCGGCCTTGCATGGGTGTATTTTTTAGGCGCCAACTATGCGCAACACTTAAAAGAAAACCTAAGATTTCAGGCTCTGAAACTGAGTAAGGCAGAGAAAGAATTAAGCATTTTACTATTCGAAGGAGCTCGCCTTAGTGATATTTCAGAGCACAGAGGCGTCTCCGAACAGACTGTACGCAAGCAACTCCAATCAGTGCTTCGTAAAACTAGGCTTGAAAGCCAGGAAGCGCTAATTTTATTTTTATTTGAACACTGTATTGAATACGGATTAGTTAAGTAGTCACAAGGATGTAGTCATGATTAACCTGCTCGAAAATAACGCACCACTTACCATAGAGAAATTCAGCCTCGAAGAAGATGAACTGATCTCCCTTATCTATCGCTTCGCGAGCAAGAAAGACGAATGGTTCAATCTACTGCTGAGCCTGTCAAACTGTATTTCCATCTCTGAAAACCTACCTCATGAGCATCCGTTTAGAGACGTTTCCTTGCGTGTCATGAAACACCTGAAAACGGCGATCAAAATCAGTGCCCAACTTAGCAGCCAGGAACACCCCTTACAGACAGAAAGTTCCCTGAACCATATTCCCATGGCGGCATTAATTATTAATGAGACAGGCCGAATAATTGACATCAATGAGCGAGCTGAGCACTTCTTCAATGCCAGTCAGCACTGGCAAATTGATCAGGGTTACCTGAGCGCGGAACACCTTCGGCTGAACACAGAGCTTATGCCATTAACCGGCGACCAAAACTTCAGCATCATCTCACTAGCACTTGAACCCGTCGACTCAGCTGTAGAAAGCCTCAGCACTAAAAAGGCATACCAAGGCAAACCTAAGCTGGTCCATCTTACCGCCTTGCCAGGCAATGAGGCAGATATGCAGCTCAGCCAGCATTTTTATCTCTGTTTTCAAACAGAGCAGGAAGAGCTAATTAACACCGAGCTTCTCAAGGCACACTACCAGCTAACAGATACCGAGGCACTAGTCGTAGTCACCTTGATCAATGAGCTATCCAGCAAGAAGACTGCCACCAAACTAAAGTTAAAAGAGGCAACGGTAAGAGGCCACTTAAGCAACATTTATCAGAAACTTGGGGTGACTAGGAAACCGGAGTTAATCAGAAAAGTCTTATTATATAAACTCGGCTCCTCACATCAACTCGATAGGCCTTTATCTCCTATTGCTGACCAAACAAGCGAGCCTGAGCAGAACGTTATTTACCTGAAAGACGGCAGGCGTATGAGTTATTGCGATCATCCAAAGCCTGAACTTTTAAAAAATAAACGTGCAACTGACCCATATTGCTCGACCAGCTCCGAAACTCACGCCATCATTTTACTACATAACCTTATGGGCTCTTCAATGGAGTTACCTCCGGGTGCATCAAGCCTTTTTGAACAAGAAAATATCCGAATTATTGTTCCCGAACGTCCTGGCTACGGAGATTCTGACTGCCACCCCGAACGTAACCACCAAGACTGGTGCTCGGATCTTGAGCAACTACTAGATCACCTAAAACTAGATAAAGTAAAAATTCTTGCACACTCTATAGGTGGTAGTTACGCGCTTGCCTTGGCAGAGTTTCTGCCAGATCGCATCGAGCGCATTGCGATGGTTAATGCCATGCCGCGTATCGAAGATATTATGGCCTGCGCCAACATCCCTTCACTCGTAACGGCCGTTAATCGAAGTCTAAAGTTTGCTCCATTTTTGATCGAACCCATTTTAAAAATGGCTGTTGGAAAAGACATCGAACACTTTTATTCCCAGCAGTTGAACTATATTCGCCCCACACTTGAAGGTCGTGCTGCAGATATTAACTTGTTAA
>NZ_LWEY01000807.1:0-577 GCF_001634935.1 Oleiphilus sp. HI0043
CAATGTGGGCTCTCTTTGAAGTCGGAGTGCTGTTTTCAAAACTCGTCGAAAAGAAGCGCAACGAAGAACCTGTAAGCGAATAACAATTAGATGAACCTGCTACTGTTATTCCCCGAAAATATGCACAGCGAAACACTGGCTGAGATTTCCGGTCGTCAACTCGAACATATGCATGAGACTCTAAAGTCAAAAGTTGGAGATAACATACGCGTTGGCCTGCTCAATCAGCAAATTGGCCTAGCCACTATTACAGCTCTCACTACGGAGTCTGCCAAACTCGATATCGAGTGGCAAAAAGAAGCGCCCGCACCACTCCCCTTAACACTCATTATTGGTCTACCCCGACCAAAAATGTTAAAGCGAATCATTCAAACCGCCACAACAATGGGCGTGAAGAAAATCTATTTCCTCAATGCCTGGAAGGTAGAAAAGAGCTTTTGGCAAAGCCCCTGGCTAAGTGAAGAAAAAATTCTAGAGAATTGCATCCTTGGCTTAGAACAAGCTCAGGATACCGTGATGCCCGAAATTCATATCAAAAAGCGCTTCAAGCCCTTTGTTGAAGATGAATTACCTGCAC
>NZ_LWEY01000808.1:0-700 GCF_001634935.1 Oleiphilus sp. HI0043
AATTGTTTGACTCGATTCGTAAGGCACAGAATAAGGTCTTGAAGGGCTTGGATCGCATGGATTTAACCAAGGAACTGGTTCGACAGTGTGGTTTAATCAGTGCTTATCCACTGCTATCTCAAAAGCTGACAGTTTTTGCAGATCGCTTATCGCCCCGTTTTAATTCAACTCAAAGTGCTACCGGTTTTGCAATACTCATTGCGCTTGAGCTTGGACTCAATGATGAAGATATGGAAGTTGTCTTCACCGCAACACAAATGCATGATGCAGGCTTCTTGAATATTGACCCTGATATTGCTGCCATTTTTGACAAGCTTCCCGATAGCGAAAAGCGACAAATGTATGTGCAGCAGTTGTCTTTGGGGGGCGAGTTTCTTGAAAATATACCTAATCTGTCCGAGCGGGTAGGGCGTGCAGTCAAAGAGCATAAAGAACGTAAAGACGGTTCAGGCTGGCCGCAAGGCATTATCGGAGATAAGCATAGTCTCGATGCTCAGGTTGTTGGTCTTGCTGTTATGCTTGATGAAGCCTATCGAAAAAAATTGCGTCCGAGAGGTTATGGGCCTTCTCAGTTAATTCCTTTAATTCAGGCTGAATCAGAGGCGGTTGATCGTGATATATGTCATGCTGTCGTCGAGATGCTGCGTAAGAATGCCCAGGGCCTTGCTCAAGTTATCCCCATAGAGTTTATGCCCAAACT
>NZ_LWEY01000809.1:0-869 GCF_001634935.1 Oleiphilus sp. HI0043
TTATTTCTACCAGCCTTTTTGCACGACCCAAAATTGGTTTGGCTTTGGGAGGAGGTGGTGCCAAAGGCGGTGCTCATGTTGGTGTGCTTAAAGCCTTAGAGCGTGAGCAGATTCCTGTTGATTACATAGCGGGCACCAGTATTGGCTCGATCGTAGGTGGCCTATATGCCATGGGTTACAGCGCGGCAGAGATTGAGAAGAAGATGATGGCTACTACGTGGGAGGAAGGTTACTCAGACTCGATTCCTCGTCAAGATTTACCTTATCGCTTAAAGCAAAGAGACCAATTTAATGTACCCTTGGATATAGGGCTGCGTGATTACCAAATTACCTCGCCAAGTGGTTTGTTGTATGGTCAGCGTGCCGCGCAGCTATTACGTGAGACCTTTGGTATGGTGCCGGTGCTATCGAGCTTTGATCAGCTGTCGATACCTTATCGAGCAATTGCGACCGACCTGAGCCGCAACGAGCAAGTTACACTAGATCACGGAGACCTACTTAGTGCTATGAGAGCCTCGGCCAATGTGCCTGGTGTGTTGGCACCTGTAAACTGGGACGGGCAGTTGTTAGTTGATGGTGGTTTGGTAAATAACGTTCCAATAGATGTCGTGAAACAAATGGGGGCGGATATCGTTATCGCAGTAGATATCGGGGATGAGTTAGCTAAGCCTGAATCCTTGACTGATACTTTTTCTATCTTGGGGCAGCTCTCTAACTTTCTCACCGTGGCCTCGACTGAAAAACAAAAGGCACACCTGGCGGCTGAAGATATTCTAATAAAGCCTGATATTGATAATTTGAGTACGACTGATTGGTCAACCTTTCACTTGGGAATACAAGAAGGTCTTGAAGCGGCTGAATATCATTTG
>NZ_LWEY01000810.1:0-826 GCF_001634935.1 Oleiphilus sp. HI0043
GCTTTGATACCTGGGCAATTTCCGCTAGCTTATCCATGCTTGTCGCATCTACGCCATATTCCTTAAAGGCTTTTCTCGCGGCATCAATGATCGCCTCTCTCTTTAATTCACTGCGGCTTTTGCTTTTTTCGCTTAAGGTCTGACAGATTACGTTCACATTGAGTCTCAACAGCTTAAATACCAATAAAGTACATTTTTACACTGCATAGTTTACTTTTCAATTTAAATAAGTAAACTGCACTGATTAGTTTACTTATTGTATGGCGACGTCATGGTGGGCTCAGTGATGGATCGCTATGGAAGCGGGCAGCATGCTGTAAGTCAGAAGGAGAGAATCATGTTACGTTTAATAGCGCGCGTTGCTTTGGTGCTTACAGCACTGATGATTGTTAAAGGTTGTGCGAGTATGCCGGACAGCAAAATGCCTTTGCATCAGAGTGCTGAGTATTACAATTATATTCAGCGAGACTTTGAAAGCTATATAGAGGTGTCTAGAGCATGGTTATCGCATAACCGAAGTTTTATTTCACAGAACAAGCAAAAAGAGATCAACATGAACGCACCGTTTATGTTGATGCCTAATGAGCCGACACAGAAAGCTGTATTGCTGGTTCACGGCTTGGGAGACTCGCCTTATTCTTTTTCTGATATTGCTAAATCGCTCCACGGCGAAGGGTATGCTGTTCACGTTTTACTTTTGCCTGGGCACGGAAGTAAGCCTTCGGACTTAATGCTCTCTCACTATGAAGATTGGCAAGACATTGTTGACCACTATGCTCTACAGCTGAAAAAACAGTACAACAAGGTTTTACTAGGCGGTTTTTCT
>NZ_LWEY01000811.1:0-413 GCF_001634935.1 Oleiphilus sp. HI0043
CTTCCTGGCGAAGCAGCCCTTGATAGCCTGAAGTCCTTAGATAAAGTCTTGGCACTGGGAACAGATGGAATCAAGTTCCATCCGCTTCATATTGTAAAAGGAACGCAGCTAGCACGAGAATGGAAGAAAGGTTTGTATGAACCTGTCGCTGAGCAAGCGTATATCGATACCGTGGTCAAAATGCTTGAGCGCCTTCCTAAAAACGTAATCGTTCACCGGCTAACCGGAACAGCCTCGCAAGACATTCTGCTTGCCCCACAGTGGTGTGGGAAGAAGTGGCAAATACTCAATGCCATCAATGATCGGCTCAGTTAATGTGAGTCAAGGTGTTCTAGCAAGCGCCTTGCGGCTTCCTTAAACTCGGTATCCGGAAAGTTCTCGTCAATATAGTGCAAGAATGCACGTGCTTTTTC
>NZ_LWEY01000812.1:0-650 GCF_001634935.1 Oleiphilus sp. HI0043
TAGAACTTTACGGCCTAACAAGTCAAGTGCCTGGATACCAGTTGTACCTTCATAAATTAGTGCGATACGCGTATCACGAACGATCTGCTCCATACCCCACTCAGCGATGAAACCGTGACCACCGAATACCTGAACACCGTGGTTAGCAGCCTCGTAACCAGCTTCAGTACAGAAAGCTTTAAGAATAGGCGTTAAGAAGCCTAACATCTCGTCAGCTGCTTTCTTCTCTTCATCACTACCGTGCTCTACCAAATCAGCCTGTTGCGCTGCGTAGTAGATCATTGCACGAGAACCTTCAGCGATAGACTTCTGAGTTAGAAGCATACGGCGAACGTCTGGGTGAACAATGATTGGGTCAGCTTTACCTTCCGGGTTCTTCTTACCAGTCAAAGAACGCATAGCTAGACGCTCTTTAGCGTAAGTTAGCGCACCCTGGAAAGAACCTTCAGCAGCAGCAAGACCTTGAATAGAAGTACCGATACGTGCAACGTTCATGAATGTGAACATGCAGTTTAGACCCTTGTTTTCTGGGCCAATCAACCAACCTTTTGATGCATCAAAGTTCATCACACAAGTTGCGTTACCATGGATACCCATTTTGTGCTCGATAGAACCACAGGTAACGTTGTTTTTCTCGCCTGGATTACCGT
>NZ_LWEY01000813.1:0-767 GCF_001634935.1 Oleiphilus sp. HI0043
CGATTAACCTTGATCAATAAGATCGAACCTCTTACATCGACTTCAATATAGCTCACTTTTTCCTCCGCTTTCGAATTTGGTTTATGTCTCAAGGTCTAGAACCAGTTTGGCTGCATTTCAAAACAGGTATCGTCTCGCCCCAAAAGTAGATCTGCTTCGTGCTTAGCTAATGGTAATTGCCATTTAATATAATATTGAGCAGCCTGGAGTTTGCCACGGTAAAACGAAAGCTCTTCATGGTTTGCGGGCTCAGTTTCGGCAATCCCCTTTTCTGCCGCTAAGGCCTGGCGTAACCACAGCCACGACACCACCACGCGAGCAAACATCGAAAGGTAAGAACTGGCATTAGATAAGGTCAAGTCAGGAGATTCTTTCTGAAGGTCAGCGCCTAATTGCATAGTAACCCTATGCACTAGTGACAAATGTTCTTCAATTGTTTGCGCCCACGCTTGAAGCCTTTCACTGGATTCTTTAGCACGAGAAAGGTCTAAATTCACCTTAGAGACCAGAACTTGAAGTCCTTTACTGTTGCGCTGCCATAGCTTGCGACCCACTAAATCCAAGGCCTGGATACCATTCGTTCCTTCATGAATTGGGTTTAACCTATTGTCGCGCCAATATTGTTCGACAGGGTACTCTCTGGTATAGCCTGCACCGCCAAGCACCTGAATCGCTAGATCATTCGCTTTTACACCAACTTCGGAGCTCCATGATTTGATCACGGGTGTCAGTAAGTCCAGTAAGAGCTCTGATTTTTCTCTTTCGTC
>NZ_LWEY01000814.1:0-647 GCF_001634935.1 Oleiphilus sp. HI0043
TTCCGGATGAGAATAAGGTGATGCTTGGAAAAGCTCGACTCCAAAACAGAGGAGTGACAAAGCAATAAAACTTTTATAGGTAGGATAGAAACAGGCTCTGATTTTTAACTGATTTCATATCAAGGCAACCCGTAAAACTATCGAAAAGTACTTTGAGAAAATTCATCAGCTTTATGAGCAGAAAAAAAGCCATCTCAAGTGAGATAGCTTTAGTTCTGGGTGATTTCCTTAAGTGCTGGCAACAATAGTGTACTTCAGGCTTAGATAGAATTAGGACTTCTTTTGTCTACGAGCAAAGCTTAAGCCTACTAAACCCAAACCAAGAAGCGAAAGCGTAGCAGGTTCTGGAACATCGATTAAAGGTACTGAAACCGAGGTGACTGACGTGACCGTCATTCTGGTGTTTGCTAAGAAATACTGCTGTGGATCTGAAACCTGGTAAAGGTAAGTTTCAGCCGATATCGTTGGGCTACCCGGTCCGGTTCCAAATGGTCCAGTGCCTTCGGCCCACGTACTGATATTTATTTCAGATCCACCTTCCTTTACGTTAATTGTTGACAAACCGAATTCAGTGATTGAAACCCTCGCCTCACGAATACCGCGGTCGTATTCAACCATATTTTCGGTGGCCAGATGATAATCAATAC
>NZ_LWEY01000815.1:0-551 GCF_001634935.1 Oleiphilus sp. HI0043
CAGCAGACATGCTACTAGAATCAATTACCAGTTGTAATTGTTCAATGTGTTACCGGCTAGGTGCTCTTTGGGCTTATTACACAGTCGATCAAGTTGATATTAAAGTAAAATCAGAGGCTACTGTTTATTTGTGGGGTAGCAAAGTTCGCTCATATCATTCTTGCACTTTTTGTGGTTGTACAACTCACTACACACAAAAAAGAGATGACGGTACAAATAGGGTCGCAATCAACGCCAGAATGGCTGCTCCTGAGATATTTAAGTCCGTTAATGTTAGGTTTTTCGATGGTGCTGATACCTTTAAATATGTTGAGAAATAGAGCACTTAACAAGTTTATCAAACCTCGTTCCGCCCACAAAGAAACGTGGGCTACACTGGACGCGCAAAGACACGCGCGCCGTTTATAAAAGCGTTAAATTTTTTTGGCTCTAAAGGTATAGAGCTCAATATTCGGCAAGGAGTGCTCAGTTCTTATTAAGCATTCCTTCGTTTAAAGTTCTAGGGTGTGTGGCACGGTTTCCCACTGTTCCGCTCCACTGTTTAAGTTTCT
>NZ_LWEY01000816.1:0-812 GCF_001634935.1 Oleiphilus sp. HI0043
GCCTTTGTGAGAGTCCCCAAGTGAAATTGGAATAGCCCAGGCAACCGACTTGTGTGAAGAGATTTTTTGATAACTATCCCAGCCGATATTGTTGGTTGCATTGCCAATACAAAAAACGGAATACAATAACAACTGCACCGAACCACTTCTCGCGCCGACTAATAAGTCTGTGCCTGAAATCGTATTGGTAAAACTATGCTTAGCCTCTTTACGCACCGTATCGACACTCAGTAATAGAAAAACGCTGATACAAATACTAAACAAGGTTAAGCCACTGGTAAATTTCCGGTTGAGGATACTTTTCAGCGTTAGCTTCATCAGCAGTGCCCAATTCATAACACGGCCTCCTGCCCTTTATTTGAAGACTGTTCGCAAGCGCGGTTGAGTTCGCCTAACTGAATACTGCGATCAAAAGCGGCTTCCAGGCCAGCATCGTGGCTAACAAACAATATGGTCGCACCACTTTGCTTACACTCTTCTAGTAGTAACTGAATAAAGTGTTCACGTGTATCGGCATCCAATGCAGAGGTCGGCTCATCGGCAATAATGAGTTCCGGCGAGCCAATCAAGGCCCGGGCGGCGGCGACACGCTGCTGTTGGCCAACGCTCAAATCAGATACTTTTCGTGTCAGCATGGAGCGATCATTTAGCTGAAGCTGCGATAACAAGCGATAAGCTTCCTCTTCCAGGCTGCCCGACTTTGCTAATACTCGTTGAGTACGCAACTTAGAAAATTTACATGCCAGTGTGATATTTTCAATTACCGACATATAAGGAATCAGGTTAAAAAGCTGAAAGATAAAGCCTATATG
>NZ_LWEY01000817.1:0-1284 GCF_001634935.1 Oleiphilus sp. HI0043
AGCATGCTAAAGTAATTAAAGAATTAATATACTTCTGCATAAAAGCTAAGTATTAACATACTCTTTTTATCAAAATATACCTTGAGACTATTCTCATTCATTAGAGTATTCACACTAATTAACAATTGGGGCTACGCTGCTTGAATTTATTGATAGAAGATTTACTTGGGGCGCATAAGAAGCTAATCATGGACCCAGTACACGGTGGCATACCTCTTTTGAGCCACGAAGTGGCCATGGTGGACCACCCTTTATTTCAGCGACTACGCTTTATTTGTCAGAACGATATCCTTTCTCTCGTATTTCCTGGCGCGACTCACTCACGCTTTTTACATAGCGTAGGTGTCATGCATGTTGGCGGGCGCATGTTCCGCGCAATGATTGAAAACTGTCTGAAACGCTGCTCCCAAGAACAGCGTTCAGTGGTAAAAACCGACACACTAGAAGCTATCAGCTACTTTCACAGGCTTGTTCGTTGTGCCTGCCTTCTACATGATGTTGGACATAGCAGCTTCTCGCACCAATTCAATCGAACCCCCTCTATTAAATCCCTTCTTGCTCAAGGAGGACGTTTTGAACATCTTTGGGCAGGCATTGACACCAGCGCTATCTATAAAGATCCGCCAACAATACTCGAGCATGAGCACTTTTCAGTTCGTGCTGCCTGGCAAATACTGCAAGATATCGATAACAAAGCACCAAGCCTGGAACCTTTAGATATTCTGTCTCTGATGGAAACCACCTCAATTTCCCCAAGTGATTTATTTAATCGACACGCTCACGCCCTTTGGCCGCTGATTGCTCCCAGCGACCTGGCGAATAATCCGGACTCCTTACCTGATGAATTCGCCAGCAAATTACAGCATGTTTTATCAAGCCTGGTATCGGGTGAGCTGGATGCAGACCGCGCCGATTACATGCTTCGCGACGGTTTTCACTCCTCGGTCACAATTGGAGGCTTTAACCTGGACCACCTGCTAAGCAATATTCATTTTGGTTGGTGTCCACAAACTAACTGGTTCGGTCTGGCAATTGCGGAAAAAGGCCTAAGCTCTCTAGAAGACTTTGTTTATAGTCGTCACCAAATGTATCGACAAGTCTACGCGCACAAAACAGCTCAAGGCTTCGACTGGCTGCTCCGCGCTGCGATTGATGAAGTGATGCAAAACCCCGAAGTGTCGAGCTTCGTTAACGCCAGTCTGGACAATATTGATAGTTTCAAGTATCTAACAGACAGCTATTTCTGGGAAGCTTTTCGAAAGCACGCTTCGGTTAAGAAAAACT
>NZ_LWEY01000818.1:0-501 GCF_001634935.1 Oleiphilus sp. HI0043
TCAGTGATCATTTGTTTGTTGATAGCGCTGAGCCCAGAGTTTAAGTGCTGTATGATCTCGCCAACTTCAGCGACGAATTGCGATAAGGCAATCCGATAATGTTGCTCGTCTCCCAGGCTAGTTCGCAGGCCAATATTTTGGTCGAGCACGCCAGCGGGAAGGCCTGTTGATGAGCCAAAATTATTGCTTGACGAATCAGGGGCTTCGTCAACAAAATTATCAGGCTCAGGCTCAGGCTCAGGCTCAGGCTCAGGCTCAGGCTCAGGCTCAGGCTCAGGCTCAGGCTCAGGGCTTAGGTCATGAATTTCGCTCAGGTATTCTTGAAGTGCTGGAGGCGGTTCTGTCTTGTTTAAAGAATTTTCGTTTTCTGTTGGTTCATCAGTGTTATTTGATTCTTGTTGATCCGAGCTTAAACTTTCCTCGNCTTCCTCGACTTCCTCGACTTCCTCGACTTCCTCGACTTCCTCGACTTCCTCGACTTCCTCGACTTCCTCGACTTCC
>NZ_LWEY01000819.1:0-935 GCF_001634935.1 Oleiphilus sp. HI0043
GTAGTAATCCGTCTCCTCGATACTTCGACCAGTATCAATAATATCGATGCCATAGGATTCAATGAAAAAGACTCGGAACTGTTTACCCAACTCGTTAACAAAAGCAGTGGCCTGATTTTAGTGACCGGCCCTACTGGCTCCGGAAAAAGCACCACACTTTATGCGGCACTCGAATCCATCAAACAACGTGAAATCAATATCATCACCGTTGAAGATCCGGTTGAATTCCATATCGATGATATTCTGCAAATCCAGGTCAACAATGCCATAGATTATAGCTTTGCACGTGCACTCAAAAATATTCTTCGCCACGACCCAGACGCCATTATGATCGGTGAAATACGAGATGAAGAAACAGCTAAAATGGCAGTAGAAAGCTCACTTACAGGGCATTTGGTGTTATCAACCTTACATACCAACAGTGCCGCTTCGACCATTACCCGTCTACTTGAAATCGGCGTACAAGCCTATCTCCTAAATGCAACGCTACTAGCGGTACTGGCTCAAAGACTTGTTAAACGGAATTGTCCTCACTGCCTGGAAGAAGAGCAGGTATCCCCTATTGTACGGAAAGCTTTGGGTCTGAGTGAGGATGAAGTATTCTATCAGGGCGCTGGTTGTGATAACTGCCATATGACAGGCCATAAAGGCCGTGTTGCAGTATATGAACTGTTGACACTATCACCCGATATTCGAGACATGATCAAGCCAAAAGTAAGTGCGACAGATATCGAAAAAGCCGCAATCGAAAATGGCATGACGCCTCTTACTGATCATGCACTGCATATTGCCCGACAACAGCAAACCTCATTGTCAGAAGTGTATCGGGTAAGACTGGGATAACCTCAAACCTTACTCAGACGCCTCATCCAAAGACAACTTGCTCAAGACAATGACTGCTTGTGTACGGTTACTCACGCCTAATTTTTTAAATA
>NZ_LWEY01000820.1:0-644 GCF_001634935.1 Oleiphilus sp. HI0043
AAGCTTAACGCGAACAACACCGTTTACATAATGCTGTGTTTCATCTATCAAGGCTTGAAGCGCTTTACGCTCAGGGGACCACCAGTAACCGTTATAAACCAACTCCGCATACTTAGACATAATACTGTCTTTCAAATGCGCAGACTCTTTATCGAGAGTCAAAGATTCAATCGCACGGTGAGCCTTAAGCATAATCGTGCCCCCTGGCGTTTCATAGCAGCCTCGAGACTTCATACCTACATAGCGGTTTTCAACGATATCCAAACGGCCGACACCATTATCACCACCGACCTTATTCAAGGTCTCAAGCACGGTTGCCGGGCTCATCGCTTCACCATTGATCGCGGTGATATCGCCTTTCTCATATGTCAGTTCGATATAAGTCGGTGTATCTGGAGCGTTCTCAGGAGAAACAGACCAACGCCACATTTCTTCTTCAGGCTCATTCCAAGGATCTTCTAGCATATCGCCTTCATAAGAAATATGTAGCAAGTTTGCATCCATAGAATAAGGAGACTTACCTTTCTTCTTTTCAACTTCGATACCGTGTGTATCACAATAGGCTAACAAGCTTTCACGAGAGTTGAGATCCCATTCTCTCCAAGGTGCAATGACCTGAACACCCGGCTTAAGTGCATAGGCAC
>NZ_LWEY01000821.1:0-754 GCF_001634935.1 Oleiphilus sp. HI0043
TCGTGAAATTTCCTTTGGTGAATGGGAAGGAAAGAGCGTCAAAGAACTGATGAAACACGACCCAAAGGCATTAAGAAACTACTGGGAAGACCCCGATAATCACGCTCCCCAAGGCTCCGAGCGAATGTCCGATTTCATTCAGCGTATTCATACAGCTTGGGAAGCCTTAGTGCTCGAATATCAAACTGAGCATACTTTACTTGTATGCCATGGGGGCGTTATCCGAGCTATATTAACCCACGTACTAGGTATGCCTAGTGACAGGCTTTGGAATATTGATGTACCTTATGCCAATGTAAGCCGACTCGCTTATCATCACTTTCCCGATGGCGGCCATACTGCTCAACTTAAATTTCACCAAGCACGCTTCTCTCAAGACTAAGCTCCACCTTTCTTCGTTCTGCACCTGAAGATGCACCTTTTTCGAGTATTTTTTGTACCAGTCATTTCCCTTGACGCACGTCAAGGCAGCTTACGCCTAGTGCGCATAAACTGATCCCCTAACAATGCAGGAGGAATGGATAGATGAAACCGCTTGAGGTGACCGAAGACTTGGCGCCCTTACTAAACAAATACGACGTTTACGGGCCAAGATACACATCTTATCCAACTGCACTTCAGTTCAATGATAACTTTACTGAAGCTGACTATCGTACTCATGCTCAGGCAAGTAACCAGTTGCCTGTTCCCAAGCCTCTTTCTGTTTATATCCACATTCCATTTTGTAAGTCACTTTGTTACTACTGTGGCTGCA
>NZ_LWEY01000822.1:0-804 GCF_001634935.1 Oleiphilus sp. HI0043
TCCAGACTAAACTCTTCCTGCTGAGTCAGTTCGTATCTAGACTGGTAATGACTAAAAATACTCATAAGGCCCCCTAAAGGAAATATTTACCGCTCGAGCGGTATTACTTTACATATGTTCAGTATCCTGCTGCGTGTCTCTACATTACGATTAGTGAGTGCTAGGGAGATAACAAAACTGATCGCCGAAGTCATAGTCACAAGGTCGCAATATTTTTTAACTGGTTAATATTTGTTCTATGAGTCTAGACCAAATGGCTAAAGTTTTCTTTACTTGGAAGAAAATTTAAATGAATTGTCACAAAACATGACAATATAGAACTTAAGAAAGGGAGCAGCTAGCCGGTCAGGATAAACGATATATTTTTATGCCTGACCACCAGCAGAAGGGCTTAACGAAAATAAGATGAAAGCAGTTTAAAAGCGAATTTTTTCCTCGTCACTTAGGCCAAGATTGTCCCAAACTTTTAAGTTTGGTTCGGCTTGATTAAGTGTATAAAAATGTAGACCCGGAGCGCCAGCTTTTAACAACTGCTCACACATTTGACTTACCACTTCTTCACCAAACTTCTGAATGCTAACAGTATCATCGCCATAAGCTTCGAGCTGTTTTTTGATCCAGCGTGGAATTTCAGCACCGCACATGTCGCTAAAGCGAACCAAGCTGCTGTAGTTCGTGATAGGCATGATCCCAGGAACAATAGGAATATTGATGCCCATTTTTTCGCAGCGGTCTATAAAGTAGAAGTAGGAGTCTGCATTATAGAAATACTGTGTGATGGCACTGTTTGCCCCAGCGTCAACT
>NZ_LWEY01000823.1:0-691 GCF_001634935.1 Oleiphilus sp. HI0043
TTTCAGTTGCGTTGTCAGAAGTCTTACTCATGTCTTTACTATGCTTAGCTTATTACGGAGGCCATGTTATGACTGCTTAGGCTTGTCGTTTTGCGTATTGCTTTGAAGGTCTTTTGACGAATCAGGCTCTTTTGGTGCCTGAAACAGCTTGTCATACTCATCTCTTGGTAAGGGCTCGAACTCTTCAGCTTCTTTGAGGGCGTCTTTAACGGTATTCTGGATCATTTCGACATCTTCATTAATGTCCAAACTCTCGCCCTGCTTTTTAAGCTCGCTTTTTAGGTCTTCGAGTTCTATCTGGCGATTTATTTCCTGAGTGAACTGGCTGGTCATGCGGCGTGCTTTGCCAAACCAGCGACCCAGAGTTCTAGCGGCAACGGGCAGGCGCTCGGGTCCTAAAACCAATAGGCCGATGATAGCGATTAAGACGAGCTCTAAAAAACCAACGTCAAACATAGTATTCGATAGCTAGTGCCTGATCAGGGTTACTTTTGTTGCTCTTTATCATTGCTTTCGACTTTTTCAGCTTTGCCTTCGATGATGTCGCTGTCTTTCTTTTCTACAGCGGCTTTCTCATCATCTTTTATGGCTTTTTTAAAGCCTTTTACGGCGCCACCCAAGTCTCCGCCCATATTGCGTAGTTTCTTGGTGCCGAAAATAAGTGCTACGATCAATAATATAATCAGTAGCT
>NZ_LWEY01000824.1:0-684 GCF_001634935.1 Oleiphilus sp. HI0043
GGCGCTTAATCTAAGCGTCTGCTGATGATTTTGTAGGGTGATCGGGCAAGGTTCGAGATAGATTTCAAAAGTGTTATCTTTTTCACGCTTTTTATTATTAAAGGACTTGCATGACAAAAATGCTCTCCCTATAATACGCCCTCACTCGATCTGAGGGCGTAACTCTCTGTAAATAATCGGGTTTTAAGAGGGGTGTTATTACTTCTCTCTTGTATGATCAAGTAAAAAATCACACCAGATTAAGCGGGAATAGCTCAGCTGGTAGAGCACAACCTTGCCAAGGTTGGGGTCGCGAGTTCGAATCTCGTTTCCCGCTCCAATTTATCTTTATTACCTATCGATCATTAAATTCGGCTCATTCTTCAGTCGAGACCTTCTTTATGGTCTAAACTTATTGCTATTTAGTACATTATGAATATCTGCGCGCCTAGCTTGGCTTGGCTTTTCGTAGAGCATTTGCATGATAAGATTTTAGCGGTGAATTTGCTGCTTTCCTGGAGGGTAAGATGTCGGGTGTTTTGGCTTCGGTCGATCAAAGAACCAAGCTGGTAGGTGAAAATCGCTTAGAGTTGCTTATGTTTAAGCTTAGCGGTCATCAGACCTTTGCAATCAATGTATTTAAGGTTCAAGAGGTTCTGAATTTACCAAACCTAACTGCGATGCCTCATCGTCATCCTTGTATTT
>NZ_LWEY01000825.1:0-537 GCF_001634935.1 Oleiphilus sp. HI0043
CGAAACGAGCCACGCGTAGAATTCTTAGTGGGTCTTCTGTGAAGGCTGGCGAGACGTGCCTGAGTAGTCTGTTCTTCAGATCGTCTTGACCGCCATACGGATCAATCAGCTCACCGTCTGCGCTCATTGCCATCGCATTAATGCTTAGGTCTCTTCTGATAAGGTCTTGTTCTAAAGTGATTGATTTTGACGTGTCAAAGCTGAAGCCTTGGTAGCCCTGACCGTTTTTACGCTCTGTCCGCGCAAGAGCGTACTCTTCTCTAGTTTTGGGGTGGAGAAATACAGGGAAGTCTTGGCCGACCTGGGTAAAGCCTTGTTTAAGCATCTCGTCTGGGTTGCTACCTACTACGACCCAGTCTTTATCCTTGCTGTTAATTTCGAGCAAAGAGTCACGTACAGCACCACCCACAAGGTAGGTTTTCATCACATTCAAGCCCACGGGAGAGAAAGAGCTAGAATGCTAAACCAAATCCTATCGAACCGCCAGCTTCTACTTCACTCAGCATAAATGCAGCCTCAATATTGAAGTGGCGTGGC
>NZ_LWEY01000826.1:0-680 GCF_001634935.1 Oleiphilus sp. HI0043
CGCAATGGATCAGATATGATCTTACTATTCGACGCCCTCTATTTTAGGAGAACTTAGTTTTGTCAGCTCAGCGATTAGTTAAAGTACTAGCGCCAATTGTAGTGTTGTTGCTATGCCTTTTGTTGGCCTATCAGATAAGTCAGTCGCAACCACCCGCGAGCAAGGGGCGTCCTTCAAAGGCAAATCCTTTATTGGTCGAAGTGGATAAAATAGCGCCTCGGGACTTTCAGGTCACGGTAGAGTCCTATGGTGTTCTGAAGGCTAATACCCGGACGAATCTGTTGTCCCTGGTCTCGGGACAGGTTTTAAAGGTCAGCCCTGCTTTTCAGCGGGGTGCTTTTGTCCAAGAGGGTCAAGTCCTGTTGGTGATCGATCCGCTTGAATATGAGGTGAGCTTGCAAACTGCGCGTAGTGATTTGGCTAATGCGGAGTTAGCTCTGGCGGAGGAGGAAGCGCGTTCCGAGCAAGCACTTCGGGATTGGCGTACCCAAGAAAAAATCAATAGTACACCGGCGCGTGATTATGCGCTGCGTTATCCTCAGCTAAAAGCGGCCAAGGCTAAGTTGGAGACGGCTAAAGCCAAGCTATCCTTGGCGCAGAAAAACTTGGAAAGAACTAAAGTTCGAGCACCCTATGATGGTCGTTTGATAGAAACCTTCGTCAATAAAGGCAGTGTCATC
>NZ_LWEY01000827.1:0-213 GCF_001634935.1 Oleiphilus sp. HI0043
TGGTCCTTGCTCACCAGTATCACCTTTAGGACCTTGGATACCCTGTGGTCCTTGCTCACCAGTATCACCTTTAGGACCTTGTGGTCCCTCTGGTCCTTGTGGACCCTGTGGTCCAATTGGTCCTTGCTCACCAGTATCACCTTTAGGACCTTGTGGTCCAATTGGTCCTTGCTCACCAGTATCACCTTTAGGACCTTGGATAACTTCACCAGA
>NZ_LWEY01000828.1:0-4987 GCF_001634935.1 Oleiphilus sp. HI0043
ACTGTAAATTCATCACCACTGATACGAGCAATGCTATCGTTTTGCCTTACATGCTCATTCAAGCGCTTGGCGACGGATTTTAGAATCTCGTCACCGGCCTGATGACCTAGGGAGTCATTAATGGTTTTGAAGTTATCTATATCAATAAACAACAATGCAGCTTTTACCATATTACGTTTGGCATTTTGAATTGCTGACTCGAGCCTCTTCTGGAATAGTACCCGATTTTCTAGACCTGTCAGCGGGTCGTATAAAGCCATACGTTCCATTTCATCGTGATGATTCTTGATATCGGTGATATCTTCGAAAGTAATCACATAGTGAGATATTTCTGAGGTTTCTTGATAGGGATGGCTTTTAAGCAATGAAATACTGGTCTTCATCCAATGCGTGTCACCATTTGCATCGGTGCACTTGAGTTTACTCTGAATCAGACCTTCGGTATTAGGCGATAAGCTTTGTGTACTCAACTCCTGAGAGGAGATCGGGGGAAGGGAAAGTTTGTTTTCCAGTATCGAAATTGGCTGCCCCTCCAGCTTCATATCACAGCTACCAGTAAGCTTTAGAAATGCCTTACTGGCATAACTAATTGTGTGCTCCTTATCTATAATTAATACTGTACTATCACTACTCTCAATCGCTTGGGATAAGAGTTGCAGTGATACTTCACGCTTTTTACGCTGATTTATTTCTTCCGTAAGTTCGTAGTTTATTTTGTTGATGGTTTCTGTTCTGGAAATTATTCGTTTCTCAAGCTCAGTGTTGAGCGTATGCAGCTCATCCTCTTTGTCTTTTAATTGTTTAGTATAAACAATTAATTCCCGATTAGCCTTGGTGAGATACATTGTTTTCTCACTAACAGCGCGTTTCAGGTTTTTATTGACATAGAATAAGATTGAAATAAAGGCTGCGCCAATAACAAATATAATACTGGAAACTTGGAGTACCTGACGCGTCAGTTGGCTGGCTTCATTTAGTTCAGGAGAGTAAATGAAACGCTCGTGGTTCAATTCGCCAGTGCTCATGCCAAGATCGGTAAACGAGTCAGCGATGTGCTGCCACCTTCCTGGGTTCATGTGTCCCAGATCCACCAGTTTGGGAACGATTAGACGAATGGTCTCCTGAGCTTCATGGCGGAGTTCTTCAATGCTGAGTTCTGATTGATACTTATTCTTGATGAGCTCAATAAGCTCATCTGGATTCTCAATAGCGTAACGCCAGCCGTCAATACTGGCTTTTCTAATGGCTTTCACTTCATCGCTATGCTCATCAACTTTAGACTCTGTGCTAAATAACACGTCTCCGTAATAGTCTATTCCGTAAACACGAGGGTCTATAAGGTTGTATTCGACACCTCTTTGTCTCAGCTGGAAGGGTTGATCGGTTATATAACCAACCATTGCATCGACTTTTTCATCGATTAAATCCTGAATATTGTAGGATAAGGGCACCGACTCAATTTGTGACTCATTAATCCCTTCTTTCTTTAACAGTCCTAACGTATTTGAACCGTAATGTCCCTCTGGGTACATCACGCGTTTACCGATTAAGTCTTGTGGAGTTAGCAGATTATTCTTCTTTAAAGTCATCAATACGATTGGCGAGTGTTGAATAATGGCTGCTAATGCGACGAGAGGATTGCCGTTCAGGTGATAGAGCACAAGCTCAGCATTGGCTATGCCATAATCAGCCTTACCCTCAAGCACTTCTGTGATGGGGTTTATATCAGGACCGGCAGCTCTGATCTCGACGTTGTAACCGGCATCTTGGTAATAGCCATTTTCCAGGGCTGCGTAGAATCCTGCAAATTGAAATTGGTGTTTCCACTTCAGTTGTATACTGACATTTTTGAGTGATGGGCTGAGATGCTCATCTGCGTAAGCGCTTGTGGAGCCAATCAACATACTCAGATACAGAAGAAAGAATAACGAGACGGTTGATGTGCCTCTAGCAACCCGTAGCGCTATACTGGGCAATATCTGTACGTGGGCGTTGCTTGCTTTCTTTGTTATGTTATTCAAAGTTAAAAGTCTACTGGTTAAAGGTAATAGCCGCGTATTTGGAAGGCCAAAGCAATCTTTTAAGTGTAGTTCAAAAAAACACCAGCTGCAGAGTTACGAGCTTAAAAATAATGTAAATTTATTGGGGGAATTATCAGGTATTAATAAGTCTTTGTGCCAGATCAAGGCATTGGATAAGAAGTTTGTTCATAGTATGAGTTATAGATTTTGTTTTGAAGCTGATTCAGAAAGCACCATTGATACAGAGTACGGATAGATGGGAATTGATATAGATAAGAGCAGTTTTGCAGAAAGTGATTATCGAGACTTTGAAAAAAAACTGCAGACCAACCTTTCCAGCTTGAGCTCCCTATTGTCACAGACAGGCTTTGGAAAAAAGAAACCGGGTAGTGCTATTTTGGGTGCCGAGCTCGAAATGTATATTGTTGATAGCAAGGGAGAGCCCTTGTTGCTGAATCAAGAAATCTTAGATGCTGCTGATGACAAACAACTGACTCTGGAGATTAACCGCTATAACCTGGAATATAACCTGACTCCATATTCCCTGTCGGATGCGCCGTTTAAGTCGACAGAAAATGAGATTTGCCGCCAGCTGTCGAAGCTAAATGATATTGCTGCAAAATATGAAGGTCGCATATTTCCTGTCGGTATACTTCCTACGCTGGATAATTCTCATTTCGGGCCTGTTTGTATGACGGACCGCCAGCGTTATAGAACCTTGGTTGAGCAATTGTTTGAACGTCGTGGGCGTGAATTTGAAATTGATATTAACGGTAGACCTCCTTTACAAATGGATATGCAGGACGTTACCTTGGAAGGTGCGAATACTTCATTCCAGATTCATTATCGAGTCGACCCTGAAGACTATGCAAATACCTTCAATGCCTTTCAAATGGTGACGCCTTTAGTGTTAGCTTTAGGTGCTAATTCACCCGGTTTATTTGGTCACGACCTCTGGTGTGAAACACGAGTACCTTTGTTTAAGCAGTCTATCGATACGCGAATAAAAGATAGATACCGATGGAACGAGCCTTCTAGGGTAAGTTTTGGGCAAGGCTGGGTACGCCGCTCTGCTTTGGAATTATTTCAGGAAACAGCTTCGATATTTTCACCTTTATTGCCAATATGCAGTGAACAGGACCCAGAAGCCCAGATGGCAGAAGGGAAAGCACCTAGCTTATCAGAGTTGCGACTTCATCAAAGCTCTGTTTGGTTGTGGAATCGACCGGTATATGACGATGCTGATGAAGGCCATTTACGGATAGAACTAAGGTCTTTGCCCGCTGGGCCCAGCGCGGTTGATATGGTTGCCAATGCAGCACTGTATATCGGTCTGGCAGAGTACTATCGCGACAAAATGAATGAGCTGATGCCTGCTTTACCTTTTCATTTAGCGGAGTTTAACTTCTATCGCGCCGCGCAATTTGGCTTGGGTGCACGAATCGTTTGGCCAGACCCTCAGCGTTCAGGTTGTCGTGATCAGCCCATTATCGATATTCTTTCCCAAAGCATTGATCATGCAGAGCAGGGCTTGCGTAGTATCGGTGTTGAAGATGAGGAAGCAGGCTATTATCTATCCATTGTTAAAAAGCGTCTTGAGTCAAAGCAGAACGGAGCAGTATGGCAAAGAGAGAGAACCGCTTATTATCAGAATGAAAAGTCTTATAGCTCTGACAAAGCAAGAAAAGCAATGCTAGAAGACTATATTGCTTACAGCCTAGACAACATTCCAGTGGGTGAATGGCCTTTAACGTAACAATTATTGGATATAAGAATGAGTATAGAGTTAAACAGATTTTGTGACCCAGACCCAAGCTCAATTGGTGAGGATATCTATCAGTTTCTTGATTACTTGGGAGGCCCTTCAGAAATCCTGCTGTCAGGAGATGACACCACTCGAACGCGAGCATTTGTAACGCTACTGCATGGCAATGAACCTTCAGGCCTTATTGCCTTATTTAAATGGTTGAAGTCGGGACTTAAGCCAGCGGTGAATGTCGTTTGCATTGTGGCTTCAGTATCAGCGGCTAGCTTGGAGCCTTCATTCAGTCATCGTGTCTTCGCTCGTCAGCGTGACCTGAATCGCTGCTTTAAAGAACCCTTTGATGATGAACCTGGCTATCTCGCCGCTGAGATTCTAGAGACTTTAAAGCGCTATAAACCTGAAAGCTTGATCGATATGCATAACACCTCGGGCTCAGGCCCTTCATTTGCGGTGGCGATCTACGAAGATCCTCAGCATGATGCTTTGACAGAATTGTTTACTAAACGCCTCATCGTGACTCACCTACGTTTAGGGGCTCTGATGGAGGTCACCGAATACCTTTGCCCAACTGTGACGATTGAATGTGGAGGGCGTTTAGATGAGTCTGCGCACCAGATTGCTTGGGAGGGCTTAAATCGTTATTTTCGTTTAGAAAGTGTCTTGGCAGGCCAAGAAAGTCAAGAGAGCTTGGAGGTGCTTACTAATCCGGTAAGGCTCGAACTAAAGGATGATTGTCGTCTAAGGTATGGCGAGAAATTAAGTGAAGAATCTGATTTGTGTTTGCTACCCAGTATAGAGCAATTGAATTCAGGTATTACTGTTAAAGATACGCAGTTGGGTTGGGTCGCAACAGATGATCTGAAAGCTGTATTTTCTTCAAAAAATAGTCGAGAAGAATGTGTGGTAAATGAGTTGGTTTATATCAAAGACGGCGGATTGTTTGCTAAACGAGACTTAAAGCTCTTTATGATCACTAATAATCCGGAAATCGCCAAGATGGATTGTCTATTTTATGCAGTAAGGGACTGTGGTTCAGAGGTTGTTGCGGAATTATCTTAGTGGCCCGCTTACAAGTTGAACCCAGATTTTACTGGGTTCAACAAGAAATTAAAGGAACGCATTTGTGCCTTATTTTTTAGCTTCCGGGTGAAGAGACTTACCTAGTATATGGCTGTCTTCTTCGATAACTGATGATGCTTGG
>NZ_LWEY01000829.1:0-604 GCF_001634935.1 Oleiphilus sp. HI0043
GTCTTTCAACACATTGCGCCCAACCAAGGTCAAGAGCAAAACTTTCATTACGAAATCCTGCTTCGCCTGATCAATAGCAACGGCAACCTTTGTTCTCCAGGCCAGTTCTTGCCCGCGGCAGAACGCTATAACCTCATGCCTAATATAGATCGCTGGGTCATCAAGAATTACTTCGCTTGGTTAGGTAAACACCCCGAGCACTTGGAAAAGCTCGGCTGTGCCAGTATTAACCTCAGTCCACAGAGCATTGGTCAAAAAGAATTCTCAGCTTTTCTGGTTAATCTCTTTGAAGAGAATAAGGTGCCGCCCCATAAAGTCTGCTTTGAGATCACCGAAAGCATGGCGATCACGCATCTAGATAATACCCAGAATTTCATCGATAAATTCAGGGCGCTCGGCTGTCGCTTTGCACTCGACGATTTTGGCACAGGCTTTTCATCCTATGCCTATCTAAAGGACCTTAATATTGACTACCTAAAAATCGATGGCGTATTTGTTAAAAACTTATGCGATGATGCCGTAAATACCGCAATGATCAAATCAATTGCCGACGTCGCAAGTGCTATAGGCATAGAAACGATTGCAGAGTTTGTTGAAACAGCAG
>NZ_LWEY01000830.1:0-450 GCF_001634935.1 Oleiphilus sp. HI0043
TACAAGCTTTCTACCAACATTATATTATTCGATCAGGCCATATCAGACACCGTTCTTAACAATCTTCGGCTAATGTGGGAACTTGGTGCAAAACTGGACTACAGAAAAACGATCGCTAAAACGGCTTTCCATTTTTATCAACGAAGCTTGTTTGAGAAAAGGCAGACTTATAGCTTGTTCGCAGGAGGCTCAAATGTTGTTGGCTGCCTCGGCTTCGTCAATGCTGCTTTTGAACTGAAAATGCAAATTGATGCTCAGTTAATTCCCGAACCTGACTATCTATACTGTCCTGTGGGTTCTAGCGCAACACTTGCCGGCTTGACCCTTGGCTGTAACTTACTGGGACTAAAAACCAAAGTCATTGGCGTTCGTGTCGCCCCATCGCATCTCGGCCCCATTGAAACTTGCACAGATAAAACTATTGCTAAACTGATGATGAGAACGGCTAAT
>NZ_LWEY01000831.1:0-2038 GCF_001634935.1 Oleiphilus sp. HI0043
TGATCAGTCGTTGCGATTACTCGATCACCGTTTGCNATCACGGCGTTTTTCAAGGTAGTTGTCGCCTGAGCATTTAAGCTGCTTGTTTTTCCTTCTCCGGGTTCAACTTAACGTCACCCACTTTCTCCCAGTTCCGCGTAGCTTTTGACCACCTTATTTGGTTCTTTCTTTTCATCTTGCGATAAAGCTCATCCCTCTTCGATAATATTTCTTCATCCAGACCTAAGTGCCTTTGCTCTGGGGTAACAAAGTTAATTCGACTATGCCGGTGCTCTGTGTTGTACCAAGTGACAAACTCTTTCACCCAAGTTCTTGCTTCATCGATTGATTTAAATCCCTCAGATGGCCATCGACGACAGTACTTCAGGGTTCGAAATAGTGATTCTGAAAACGGATTATCATTACTTACACCAGGCCGACTTCGAGAGCTGGCGACACCCAAATCCTGCATTTTTGCTTGCATTGTTAAGCTCTTCATTGGGCTACCATTATCCGAGTGCAACACCAGGGATTTTCTGACGCACTTTTCTGACCAAACACTGCGCTCAAGCAATGCTGCTGCATGTTCTCCTTGCTCGGACTCATGCACTTCCCAGCCAACAATTTTGCGACTGAAGATATCTTCTATCATATACAGGTAATAATACCGCCCTATCACAGTTGCAGGGCAGTACGTAATATCCCAACTCCAGACTTCATTTGGCCCAGTGGCCGTATATCCCTTCGGTTTCTTCGTACCATTTTTGGGCTTGTCTCGCCCCCTGTGAGCCAGTTGATTATGTGCTTTGAGCACACGATAAAAGCTGGACTCAGAAGCAATATATTGCCCTTTATCCGCTAGCCTTGGTACGATTTGGCTGGGTGGAAGGTCCGCATATTCGGGCTCGTTACAGATATTGATAATGCTCTGTCGCTCGGTTTCTGACAACTTATTCTTTGGCTCAGGTCTAATAGCTGACTGTCTTTTGTCCTGTGTAACGCCACCATCTTCAATCCAGCGTTGTAAGGTCCGAAGCGATAAGCCTATTAGCTCACAGGCTTTCACTCTTCTGGCTCCAGCACTAACGGCTTCATCAATCAGCTCCACATAATATTGCCTATCTGGAAGCATGGTTAGCTGTCCTCGTCTTCCCCCCAGTAGGCATTGAGCTTTTTTCTGAGCACCAATAATGCAGCAGTTTCAGCAAGTGCTGCATCTTTGCGTTTTAGCTCCTTCTCTAACTGCTTAATACGCTTCTTATCTGCTTTGCGCTCTGCAGCTTCCTGTTTCTTACGCTGAGCCTCAGTCATATTGTTGTTAATACAAGATTGTTTCCATTGCTTCACCTGATCAGGGTACAGCCCTTTTTCTCGGCAATACTCACTTAGCTCTATCTCCGACATCATGGCGGTTTCCAGAACAATTGAAAACTTTGCTTCTGGAGACCAGTTATCTGGACTACTACTTTTTGTCACACTTGAACCTGGTAATTGAAATTTATCTCGCCAGGAATACAAGGTGGATAGGTTTATGTTTTCCTGGGCTGAAAACGTTCTTAATGATAACCCACTTTCAAGCCACTTCTTAACAATGGCTTCTTTAAACTCTTTTGAATAATGCTTCACTCATATTCTCTTACCGCCTCCTATTCAATTATTAAAAATTAACAGAGGCGACAACTATCCTGACACAGGGGGGTATCCCTCTTNATACTGTTTATGCATACAGCATATAGAAGAAGCTTCACTTAGCGAATATTGGCCGTAATTTTGTAAAAACAGTCCAACTGTTATGTCCGCTTATCTCACTTTCCAGAAGTAACCGATCAGATCAATATTGGCCAAAAAATCTTTGTTTATCGATCAGTCATGAAGGTCCGTTTTGCGGACGTCATTGGCATCTGTTTAAAAAATACGGTAAATACTAAAGTTTGACGATATAGAGAAAATTTATAGACTGGAGCGGTGGATGCCGGTAATAAGTAGGTTTTATGGAATATTGATCGCAATGTATTTTAACGATCATAACCCTCCGCATTTTCATGCAAAGTACTCAGGG
>NZ_LWEY01000832.1:0-1357 GCF_001634935.1 Oleiphilus sp. HI0043
CCAACAGCCTCGTCTATCTGGTTCACAACAGCCGTTACCGCTTCTACCGCAGCACGATAAGCCGCAGCATCTTCTTGCTCTGCACCCGTATCAGTTGTTTCGTCAATTAATGGAGGCGTATCAAAAATATCAATATCCTGGGACATACCAAAGCCCATGGTCGACTTCACCTGATCCCCCTGTGTCAGGATAGTTGTCGCCTCTGTTAATTTTTAATAATTGAATAGGAGGCGGTAAGAGAATATGAGTGAAGCATTATTCAAAAGAGTTTAAAGAAGCCATTGTTAAGAAGTGGCTTGAAAGTGGGTTATCATTAAGAACGTTTTCAGCCCAGGAAAACATAAACCTATCCACCTTGTATTCCTGGCGAGATAAATTTCAATTACCAGGTTCAAGTGTGACAAAAAGTAGTAGTCCAGATAACTGGTCTCCAGAAGCAAAGTTTTCAATTGTTCTGGAAACCGCCATGATGTCGGAGATAGAGCTAAGTGAGTATTGCCGAGAAAAAGGGCTGTACCCTGATCAGGTGAAGCAATGGAAACAATCTTGTATTAACAACAATATGACTGAGGCTCAGCGTAAGAAACAGGAAGCTGCAGAGCGCAAAGCAGATAAGAAGCGTATTAAGCAGTTAGAGAAGGAGCTAAAACGCAAAGATGCAGCACTTGCTGAAACTGCTGCATTATTGGTGCTCAGAAAAAAGCTCAATGCCTACTGGGGGGAAGACGAGGACAGCTAACCATGCTTCCAGATAGGCAATATTATGTGGAGCTGATTGATGAAGCCGTTAGTGCTGGAGCCAGAAGAGTGAAAGCCTGTGAGCTAATAGGCTTATCGCTTCGGACCTTACAACGCTGGATTGAAGATGGTGGCGTTACACAGGACAAAAGACAGTCAGCTATTAGACCTGAGCCAAAGAATAAGTTGTCAGAAACCGAGCGACAGAGCATTATCAATATCTGTAACGAGCCCGAATATGCGGACCTTCCACCCAGCCAAATCGTACCAAGGCTAGCGGATAAAGGGCAATATATTGCTTCTGAGTCCAGCTTTTATCGTGTGCTCAAAGCACATAATCAACTGGCTCACAGGGGGCGAGACAAGCCCAAAAATGGTACGAAGAAACCGAAGGGATATACGGCCACTGGGCCAAATGAAGTCTGGAGTTGGGATATTACGTACTGCCCTGCAACTGTGATAGGGCGGTATTATTACCTGTATATGATAGAAGATATCTTCAGTCGCAAAATTGTTGGCTGGGAAGTGCATGAGTCCGAGCAAGGAGAACATGCAGCAGCATTGCTTGAGCGCAGTGTTTGGTCAGAAAAGTGCGTCAGAAAATCCCTGGTGTTGCACT
>NZ_LWEY01000833.1:0-2500 GCF_001634935.1 Oleiphilus sp. HI0043
GTGAGTTACTTACAATACTTTCTTCCAGGCAATAAAAAACCCCAGCAGGATGACCTACTGGGGTTTCTAATAGAAGCCTGACGATGACCTACTCTCACATGGGACCTCCCACACTACCATCGGCGATGCTTCGTTTCACTTCTGAGTTCGGGATGGGATCAGGTGGTTCCAAAGCTCTATGGTCGTCAGGCAAAACTTCGGTTGCTGATACTTCATCAACAACACTTAATTCTGCGTCTTTAACAATAGCAAGTAATAGCTAATTTAATCTCTGCTGTCTAACGAAGACTCATATCCAATTTGCGTTACCCGTCGTTGTACGAATAATCATTCACTATAAAACCACTTGGGCGTTATATAGTTAAGCCTCACGAGCAATTAGTACTGGTTAGCTCAATACGTTACCGCACTTACACACCCAGCCTATCAACGTCATAGTCTTTAACGGCTCTTTAGGGGAATTAAATTCCCAGGGAAAACTTATCTTGAAGGGGGCTTCCCGCTTAGATGCTTTCAGCGGTTATCCTGTCCGAACGTAGCTACCGGGCAATGCGTCTGGCGACACAACCCGAACACCAGGGGTTCGTCCACTCCGGTCCTCTCGTACTAGGAGCAGCTCTTCTCAATTTTCCAACGTCCACGGCAGATAGGGACCGAACTGTCTCACGACGTTCTAAACCCAGCTCGCGTACCACTTTAAATGGCGAACAGCCATACCCTTGGGACCGGCTTCAGCCCCAGGATGTGATGAGCCGACATCGAGGTGCCAAACACCGCCGTCGATGTGAACTCTTGGGCGGTATCAGCCTGTTATCCCCGGAGTACCTTTTATCCGTTGAGCGATGGCCCTTCCATACAGAACCACCGGATCACTATGACCTACTTTCGTACCTGCTCGACGTGTCTGTCTCGCAGTTAAGCGCGCTTATGCCATTACACTAACCGCATGATGTCCGACCATGCTTAGCGCACCTTCGTGCTCCTCCGTTACTCTTTGGGAGGAGACCGCCCCAGTCAAACTACCCACCACACAGTGTCCTCGATCCCGATAAGGGACCCGAGTTAGAACCTCAAACATACCAGGGTGGTATTTCAAGGATGGCTCCACCAGATCTAGCGACCTGGTTTCAAAGCCTCCCACCTATCCTACACAAATAGGTTCAAAGTTCACTGTGAAGCTATAGTAAAGGTTCACGGGGTCTTTCCGTCTAGCCGCGGATACGCTGCATCTTAACAGCGATTTCAATTTCACTGAGTCTCGGGTGGAGACAGCTTGGCCATCGTTACACCATTCGTGCAGGTCGGAACTTACCCGACAAGGAATTTCGCTACCTTAGGACCGTTATAGTTACGGCCGCCGTTTACCGGGGCTTCGATCAAGAGCTTCGCATACGCTAACCCCATCAATTAACCTTCCGGCACCGGGCAGGTGTCATACCCTATACGTCCACTTTCGTGTTTGCAGAGTACTGTGTTTTTAATAAACAGTCGCAGCCAACTGGTATCTTCGGCCGACCTCAGCTTACAGAGCAAGTCTGATCACCAAAATCGGCGTACCTTCTCCCGAAGTTACGGTACCATTTTGCCTAGTTCCTTCACCCGAGTTCTCTCAAGCGCCTTGGTATTCTCTACCTGACCACCTGTGTCGGTTTGGGGTACGGTTCCTATATATCTGAAGCTTAGAGGTTTTTCCTGGAAGCAGAGCATCAACCACTTCAATCTCTAAAAGAGATCTCGTCATCAGTTCTCAGCCTTAAGGACCCGGATTTGCCTAAGTCCTCAGCCTACAACCTTAAACATGGACAACCGTCGCCATGCTGGTTTAGCTTTCTCCGTCTCCCCATCGCAATATATACAAGTACAGGAATATTAACCTGTTTCCCATCGACTACGCTTCTCAGCCTCGCCTTAGGGGCCGACTCACCCTGCGCCGATTAACGTTGCGCAGGAACCCTTGGTCTTCCGGCGAGGGGGTTTTTCACCCCCTTTGTCGTTACTCATGTCAGCATTCGCACTTCTGATACCTCCACCCAACTTCTCAATTGAGCTTCATCAGCTTACAGAACGCTCCTCTACCATATCTAAAAGATATCCGCAGCTTCGGTGTACAGTTTGAGCCCCGTTAAATCTTCCGCGCAGGCCGACTCGACTAGTGAGCTATTACGCTTTCTTTAAAGGATGGCTGCTTCTAAGCCAACCTCCTAGCTGTCTAAGCCTTCCCACATCGTTTCCCACTTAACTGTAACTTTGGGACCTTAGCTGGCGGTCTGGGTTGTTGCCCTCTCCACGACGGACGTTAGCACCCGCCGTGTGTCTCCCGTGATCGCACTCCTGGGTATTCGGAGTTTGCATGGGGTTGGTAAGTCGGGATGACCCCCTAGCCCAAACAGTGCTCTACCCCCCAGGGTGATACACGAGGCGCTACCTAAATAGCTTTCGAGGAGAACCAGCTATCTCCGAGTTTGATTAGCCTTTCACTCCTAGCCACAAGTCATCCCCT
>NZ_LWEY01000834.1:0-2057 GCF_001634935.1 Oleiphilus sp. HI0043
TGGCAACTTTACCGGATTCCCTAGGAACACACCACCGACGAAGCCTCTACAAATTCAAATGTGCCTGAGAAGCTTAAACAGCAGAGCGGAACAGTGGGAAAACGTGCCACCTACCCTAAAACTTTAAACGGAGGAATACATGATAAGAAACGAGCATTCCCTGGCGAATATTGAGCCTTAACCCTAAAGGCAAAAAAACATTTAACGCTTTTATAAACGGCGCACGGCTCTATCGTGCGTCCAACGCAGGCCACGTTTCTTTGTGGCCGGAGTGATGTTTGATGAACTGGTTAGATGTTTTAGAACACCCAAGTAGAACAACACCACGTTGTGTAGCCGAAGGCGGAACTTTAGTTCGTTGCCTGTGGCTAAAATAATTAAGTTGACGACTTTACCGGATTCCCTAGGAACACACCACCGACGAAGCCTCTACAAATTAAAATGTACCTGAGAAACTTAAACAGCGGAGCGGAACAGCGGGAAACCGTGCCACTTACCCTAAAAACTTAAACGGAGGAATGTATGAAAAGAAACGAGCACTCCTTGCCGAGTATTGAGCCTTAAACCTAAAGGCCAAAAAACATTTAACGCTTTTATAAACGGCGCACGGCTCTATCGTGCGTCCAACGCAGGCCACGTTTCTTTGTGGCCGGAGTGATGTTTGATGAACTGGTTAGATGTTTTAGAACACCCAACTACACCAAACACCACGTTAAAACCAAAGTGCTTGCCCAGAGACAAAAACACCGTAGATGGCGACTTTACCGGATTCCCTAGGAACACACCACCAACGAAGCCTCTACAAATACAAATGTGCTTGAGAAGCTTAAACAGCAGAGCTGAACAGTGGGAAAACGTGCCACCTACCCTAAAAATTTAAACGGAAAGGTGCCAGATTAGAAACGTGCATTCCTTGCCGAATACTGAGCCTTAAACCTAAAGGCCAAAAAACATTTAACGCTTTTATAAACGGCGCGCGTGTCTTTGCGCGTCCAGTGTAGCCCACGTTTCTTTGTGGGCGGAACGAGGTTTGATAAACTTGTTAAGTGCTCTATTTCTCAACATATTTAAAGGTATCAGCACCATCGAAAAACCTAACATTAACGGACTTAAATATCTCAGGAGCAGCCATTCTGGCGTTGATTGCGACCCTATTTGTACCGTCATCTCTTTTTTGTGTGTAGTGAGTTGTACAACCACAAAAAGTGCAAGAATGATATGAGCGAACTTTGCTACCCCACAAATAAACAGTAGCCTCTGATTTTACTTTAATATCAACTTGATCGACTGTGTAATAAGCCCAAAGAGCACCTAGCCGGTAACACATTGAACAATTACAACTGGTAATTGATTCTAGTAGCATGTCTGCTGTTATAACGATATTACCGCAATGACAAGTAGCTTTGACCATGTTTCCTCCTTGAACACTTAACGCCTTTAGCTGCGGCGAGCGATAGCGAGTCCAGCCCCGGGGCCTTTTCCGGGGCGAGGCAGGCTAAACTTGTTAGCTGATTTAATTTTCGGACCAATCCCATTTTACTATTTTGGATTGATACCCTGTACCAATGGTACTGCAGCTTTTAGCTAAGACTTGTTTATTTTTTACTGACCATACATGTTCTTGGCAAGGAGGCAAAAACATCAGCTCTATTACTCCATAACCCGCCCAACTAATTAAGCCAGTAGCTGCTGCACTTAAAGCGATACCAGAACCCAAAGCTTTTTCGCCCCATAGATTTTCCGTACTTTGGGGCTCTCCCCAAAGGCTTTTAGCATCATCTAATGGAATGCTAATTCGTGGTTCAGAGAATAAACCATCCTGAGGTTGTAACTCGATATGCTGACTTTGTAGTTCACTTAAACTTTTGCCGTAATCGTAATCTCCAATTTCGGTCTTTACCATTGAACTACAACCTGACAATAAGGCTAAAACTGCAATAACAAATATGTGCTTCAATTTAACTCCTTTTTTACAGCTAACGCCTGCAGTTGCGGACGGAGTGTGATGGCGCTTTTTGTGCAACGCACAAAACGTGACAGCTCACGTAGTTCCGCAA
>NZ_LWEY01000835.1:0-3241 GCF_001634935.1 Oleiphilus sp. HI0043
GAATTAATCTCAAGGCCAAGTGAAAGTTATCAAGGCATCGGCGGACGTGTTACTGAAGAGCTTGTTTCATCTTCACTGAGCAACTTAAGCTCAAAGATGTTTTACATATGCGGCCCAACACCCTTTAATGAAAGCTGTGTCGAAATACTTAAAAACTTAGGTGTAAAAGAGCGTCGTATGCTTGTAGAGCTAAACGGCCCTCCTAAGAAACCTGAAACACAAGCACACTGGCCTGAAGATACTTCGTAAACGTAAGGCGAAGCGCACATATCCAAGAATCTAATGATTTAGTATGACATTCCATGGCAGCAGATCTTCCATTTCTGCTTGCTGATCTCTTTTACTAAGTGCTTTCAATAGATAATGAAGATAATCGAATGGCACAAGGTCATTTGCCTTTGCCGTTTCAACAATACTGTAAAGTACACTGCTGGCATGGGCACCACTAGTGGTGTTTGAGAATAACCAGTTTTTTCGCCCTATCACGAAGGGTTTGATTGCTCTTTCTGCACGATTGTTATCGATATTCAGATGACCATCTTCTAAGTAGCGTGTCAGCTTTGGCCATTGATTTAAACTGTATGCGAGTGCTTTGCCCAAGGCCGATTTAGGCGGTACCTGCAGAATCGAGTTATCCAACCAGATTTTATATTCTTTCAACAAGGGTGTCGCATGTACGACTCGATATGCCTGTTTTTCTCTGGGCGATTTATCCTTTATGGCAGTTTCAATTCGATAGAGCTTTTTGATGTGAGTCATCGCCCAAGTAGCTTTTCCCGCTTTGGGTTTGCCTTTGCTTTGCGCTATATCAGCCTCTTTGAATTTGCGTCGTGCATGTGCCCAACAGCCCACTAATGTCGTTTGGGTGGATTCATAACCTTGATAGCCATCTACCTGTAAATAGCCTGAGTGACCTTGTAGAAAATTAATCGCACACTGGCTTGCCCGACTTTCATGGAAGTCATACAGCACGATATTGGGAATGTCTGTGTGATTGCTGCCGGGTGAGTCGGTACCGGTGCAATATAACCACATATAACATTTGGTTTTGTCGGATTCGATTACCTTTAGTGTGGTTTCATCTGCTTGTATTACATTTTGCCGCAAGAGGGTTTCATGCAGTTTGTCATAAAGCGGTTTGAGTAAGTCTGTACACTTCAGCAACCAGCTCGACATCGTTTGTCGGCTAAGCGGGATGCCATATTCTTTGAACAGACTTTCTTGTCGATAAAGCGGTAAGCCATATTGATATTTACTGGTAATGATTTGGCTTAACAAGCTCGCCGTAGCAAAGCTTTTTGGAATAGGTGAAGCCGGAACCGGCGTTTGTTTAATCGTGACGTTCGTTGCATGTTGCTCACAATGACGACAACTATATTTAGGTCGCACATGTTCGATGACTTTGATCTGGGCAGGAATGAATTCAAGCTGCTCGCTTTTATCTTCACCCATGCGATGTAATTCATGACCGCAGTCATCACAGCTTTTGTCTTCGTCTGCCAGGTCGTGAATGATGACGTCGCGTGGTAAGTCTTTGGGTAAAGGTTTACGAACAGGTTTCTTGCGTTCGTAGGTGATGGACTCTTTTTCGGCTTCAGTCGGTTCCGCTTCAGACTCATCTGCTAATTGCTCAAGTTCATTGAATAGCTCGCCCTGACCCGGGTAGCCTTCAGTGCTTTTACCAAATTGTTTATGCTGAGCTAAACGAAACTGCTCAGTAAGATAAGCGATAGTCTCATCTCTTTCTGCGAGAAGTTTCTTCAGTAAAATAGGGTCGTCAGGGAGTGATTCGATGTCTGTTTTCATGCGTGCATTTTAACAAAAAACACGCTAACTTGCTGTTTTTATTTATACTATTTACCTGATTTTATTACATAATATTTTGATAATCGACAGCTTGATGACCGATGACATCATAGCCTTCCAGCAACCAAGACAACTGCTGTTCATTCAATTCTAAACATGCTTCATCAATACGGCTTGGCCATTTGAATTTATCTTTTTCAAGCCGTTTATACCACAAGGCAAAGCCGGTTTTATCCCAATAAAGTATCTTCAATTTATCTTTGGCTTTGTTGCAGAAAATGAACAAGGCACCGCTCATGACGGGAAGATTTATCTCCGACTCAATGATCACAGATAAACCATTAATCGATTTTCTGAAATCGACAAACTGCCGGTGAAGATAAATGCGGGAAGGCTGAACAAACATCTTCATGATAAACCCTTTATCACTCTGACTAAAAAGTCAGGTGATATCGAATCTGGAAAAGTCAGTTCACCTGCTTGTGTGATTAACGTGATGATTTGTTTAGAGCTAGTGATCTGTGTGACTTGTTCAGACACTTGCCGAACAACTTTCGCTTCGACAAAATTATTGCCTGTCGAGCGTCGGTGCTTATTGAGGTAGAACGAAGAGGTGCTGATTTTATGTATGGAGCAGAATTCTGCAACCGTTAACCCGCTCTCTTTTTGATAATCGAAGATACTTGGCCAGTCGTGTTTGGCTTTCTTGGTGTTCTTTTTAGTCATGTGCTAGTTCCTTGTGAATTTTGGAACTAGCGTAATTAATTGTTGGGTTTGGTATTATGTGTGCTTGGCTAGACGCTTACGTAATTTTGTAAAAACAGTCCAACTGTTATGTCCGCTTATCTCACTTTCCAGAAGTAACCGATCAGATCAATATTGGCCAAAAAATCCTTGTTTATCGATCAGTCATGAAGGTCCGTTTTGCGGACAAAATTACCCTAGAATGTTGACCCAAATAGACGCGAGATCAATACGGGTACGGCAGTCTCTACGCGTAGAATTCTTTCGCCTAAATGAACTCCTTCAAAACCGGCTTCTTTGAGCTTGTTTACTTCATACTCAGTAAAGCCACCTTCGGGGCCGATGATTAAGGTGCAGGCTTCTTCGAGATGATGTGGGCAGACCTGTTCTTCTCTAGGGTGGGCGACTAGTTGGCGTGTACCTTTGGAAAGTGCAGGTAATTCATCTTCAACAAAGGGCTTGAAGCGCTTTTTGATATGAATTTCGGGCATCACGGTATCCTGAGCTTGTTCTAAGCCAAGGATGCAATTCTCTAGAATTTTTTCTTCACTTAGCCAGGGGCTTTGCCAAAAGCTCTTTTCTACCTTCCAGGCATTGAGGAAATAGATTTTCTTCACGCCCATTGTTGTGGCGGTTTGAATGATTCGCTTTAACATTTTTGGTCGGGGTAGACCAATAATGAGTGTTAAGG
>NZ_LWEY01000836.1:0-1633 GCF_001634935.1 Oleiphilus sp. HI0043
CGCACCATTTCTGGCATGAAGAACAAGCCAACGCCCCTCGCACTGTCGGTCACTACCTTCATCATCAAGCTCAACAATTTGCCGAAAAAGATGCCGTCATATTTGAGCAGGAAGTCTTAAGCTATCGTCAGCTTGATGAACTTAGCTCACAGTGGGCTCAGCTCCTATTAGAGGAGCACGTATCGGTTGGGGACCGCGTTGGCTTGTGCCTGGACCGCTCTCAGCATATGCTCGCGGCCCTAATTGGCATATTGAAAGTCGGCGCCAGCTATGTCCCGCTTGACCCTGACTTCCCCGATGATCGTTTGGCGTACATGATTGAAGACTCGGGCTTACAACACCTAGTCACTCAAGAAACGCATATCAAGCGCCTGCCTTCTGTTGCACACATACTCAATACCGATCTGATTTCTGAACGTCTATCACAGCAGAACACAGCTTGCCCAGATGTAACAATCCCTGAGGATACAGCTGCGTATATCATCTATACCTCCGGTTCTACCGGAAAGCCTAAAGGCGTTGTGGTACCCCATGCTTCCGTCATGAACTTCTTACACAGCATGGCCGAAAAGCCAGGGCTCCAGGCTGATGATACCCTGATGGCAGTAACAACTTTGTCTTTTGATATTGCCGTACTTGAACTCTACTTGCCACTCTGGGTCGGCGCCAAAATCATTATTGCCAAGAAACAGGATAGTAGTGATGGTCGACGTTTATTAAGCTTGCTGATAAAGCATCAGGCAAACTTCATGCAAGCAACACCCGCCACCTGGCGATTGCTGATCAGTAGTGGCTGGCAGGGTGAGCCTAGATTAAAAGCACTGTGCGGTGGCGAAGCATTGCCATTGGATTTAGCTGAAGAGCTACTTCAACGCTGTAGTGAGCTTTGGAACATGTATGGCCCAACTGAAACCACCGTTTGGTCTAGCTGTGCCCAGATTACACAAACCCAAACACCGCCTGGATTGGGCTTACCTATCGCCAACACTCAGTTATATGTGCTGGATGAGCAGCTGCGCCCTGTCCCTAACGGCATCGCTGGCGAACTATACATCGGTGGTGACGGTTTGACCTTAGGCTATAACAATCGTGACGAATTAACCCGGAAGGTCTTTATTCCAAACCCCTTTGGAGACGGCCAACTCTATCGCACCGGTGATAAAGTACGCTACACCCACGACGGCACCCTTACGTATATGGGACGACTGGATCAGCAAGTCAAAGTACGCGGCTACCGAATAGAACTGGGTGAAATTGAGACGCTTATGCGCCAACACGACGCCATTGACGACTGCGCCTTAAGCGTACGAGAAGTCCGTGCCGGCGATACGCGGCTCATCGCTTATGTTGTATGGAAGAATAGCCCGATTAGTCTCAGTGAACTTCGTGAGCACCTGCGACAGCAATTGCCCCCTTACATGGTGCCGCAGCACCTTGAAGCACTCGGGGAGTTACCACGCACCCTTAACAACAAGCTTGATCGAAAAGTCCTGCAAAGCTGGNNCCTAACTCAAATGTCTGCCGGTGAATCGCGTCAAGGCCCCGAGACAAGCACAGAAAAGTGGTTAGCTCTCTGCTGGGGAGAAGTATGCGGGAACCATGATATTAACAAATACGATAATTTCTTTGATAT
>NZ_LWEY01000837.1:0-2496 GCF_001634935.1 Oleiphilus sp. HI0043
TATACTGACATCAAAGTAACAAAGAAAAAATGCACATAACCAACAGCTCAAACGGACTCCGTAACAATCGCATCATTTTTGTTCCAAAAATGCCGCCATTGTTACTCCTCCGTTTAGCTGGGCGTTAGATGCCCCATGTGCTCACAGCCTCTCCAAAAGAACAAGACTGTTCATTTTTAAAGGGTTAGTTTAATCTTTCGAAAAATATATACATTGGAGAAAACTGTGAAAAACTGGTTATTCTTATCCGCTGCTATTATTTGTGAAGTAATTGCAACATCCAGTCTTAAGTCTAGTGAAGGTTTTACTAAAATCGCCCCATCGCTGCTTGTTATTATTGGCTATGGCGCTGCTTTCTATTTACTTTCACTTACTCTGAAATCAATCCCTGTTGGTATTGCATATGCAGTTTGGTCAGGGCTTGGCATAGTTTTAGTAACTCTAGTCGCATGGTTCATGCACGGGCAAAAACTTGACCTTTGGGGGTATGTTGGCATGGGTTTAATCGTTGGTGGCGTTGTTGTTCTCAACTTGCTTTCAAAAACCAGTGCACATTAGTCCAGTATGCATCTAACAAGTTGCACCAGTCGGAAAACCTCCGCTCCGCGGCTTTGTGCATTCGCTTCGCTCATTGTTGCACAAAGCCACTACACTACAGTTTCCGCTNNNCNANGCGTTGGTATGACTCCCCACGTCAAGAGGCCCGCACAAAATCCTGCCGGAACCTCGGCCAGAGCCTTTCTTTTTAATTAACATTCTTCCCGTTAGGGAAGCGTCAACGCATCAGATGAAGCAAGTAATTTCGACGGTGATCATGCTGGTATTCGTGGGTTGCTAACGCGACGCGTTAACCTATCCAACCTTACTTATTACGTCGTGGTGCCTGTCTTCAGTCTATGCTCGTGGATCAATGTACTGCTAGCTCATTGCCAACCTAACGCCTTCGGTGATTGCACCACAGCCGCTGCTTGATCTTTTGCATTGACGCTAAACTTGTTCATGTATTATTCCTTATCTACTTAAGCGGGTACGCGTGAGATTCGTGTTTTTGGATCTATTCTGGGTAAGGTGACTTCCTTCGAGATTGACCAGATATAAGCTATCAGTTCTCGTGCGATCGCCGTTACCACGACACTTCGATGTTTACCTTTGTGTATTAGTCGTTGATATCGTCTACATAATCTCTGTTGTGCTTGCCAAGCTTGATCAATTACCTCTTTCGGCAATCCTTCCTGCCTGAGCTGTAATTCCTTCGATATCTTTGCGGGATAGCGATAGCTATGTGCAGCCTCAACTAACAATCTCCTCGCTCGCCCATTTCCACACTTGGTGATCGCGCCTAAGTGTCGTTTTCCTCCACTTGAATGTTCGGAGGGCGTCGTTCCGATATAACTCATCAGTTTTCTAGGGCTATCAAATCGTGTTAAGTCTCCTAGCTCTACAATGACACCAGTGGCGGTGAGCAGTCGAACGCCTCTCAAGGCTTGTATCGCTTTCACAACCGGATAATATCGCCATTGCTTCACGTGATGGGCGAGTTCATTGTCCAGACGCTCTAGTCGAGCATTGCGTTCTGAAATGGTTTGAATCATCTCTTGCAAGACAAATTGCTGACTAGGATGAGGTAAGATGATCTCTGTTAACCAACGAAGGTGTTTTAAGCTCCAATTTGATTTGCCTGAATAGTTAATATGGTTTCTGAGCAGCAAGGCTTTTAGCTGGAAACGTGCATTATTCAAATCATGCATTGCACGCTCACGTGCTCGAGATAGATCTCGTATTGCTTCATCTGCGGGTTCAGGAACGTAAATCGGATCAAGGTCGCCATTACGAACCAAACGAGCTAAATCTTGTGCATCGCGTTTATCTGTTTTCACGCGTTGTCCGGGTTTCTTTGGAATCAGTGATGGCGCAACAACATAGCAACAATGGCCTAAGCTTGTCAGCAATCGATAAATCCAGTAGCCACAGGGGCCTGCTTCATAAACAAAATGCAGGGTAGCCTGCGGGTATTTGCTTTCAAACTGTCTTGCCATCTTGGTAAGTGATACTTTGGCTGAAGAAACTCTTCCAAGGTGTTTTACTTCTGAGCCTCGTTGATCTTCGCAATATGCGACTTCGGTGAACTCCTTATGGGTGTCCAATCCGACAAAAATTATGGTATTGTTTTTCATGGTGCTGGCCTCCGCTTATATGGTATGACACATATATTATGGCTCTGGCTTTGCTAACCCACGATAGGAGGTCAGCACTCTTTTGGGACGTGGGGAGTCATTATGTCTAAATGTTTTTTGGCTCTTAAGGTTTAGGGCTCAATATTCGGCAGGGAATGCTCGTTTCTTATCATGTATTCCTCCGTTTAAAGTTTTAGGGTAGGTGGCACGTTTTCCCACTGTTCCGCTCTGCTGTTTAAGTTTCTCAGGCACATTTGAATTTGTAGAGGCTTCGTCGGTGGTGTGTTCCTAGGGAGTCCGGTAAAGTCGCCATCTAAGGTGT
>NZ_LWEY01000838.1:0-1445 GCF_001634935.1 Oleiphilus sp. HI0043
ATCTTTGCGTCACCGAAGACTTGGCTCCACTCTGAAAAGCTTAAGTTAGTCGTGATAATCACACTTGTTTTCTCATATAGTTTGCCTAGCAAGTGGAATAGTAATGCGCCTCCCGTTTGACTAAAGGGCAAGTAACCAAGTTCATCTAAGATAACCAAGTCTGTATGGCTTAACCTGTTCGCAATGCGTCCCGCTTTACCTTCGAGTTTTTCTTGTTCAAGTTGATTCACAAGTTCAATGGTCGATAAGAAGCGCACTCGTAGTCGGTGGTGTTGGATGGCTTGTACGCCTATTGCCGTTGCTAAGTGAGTTTTACCCGTGCCAGGGCCTCCTATAAGTACGATGTTGTGGCTGCCTTCGATGAACTCACAGCGATGAAGCGCTTTGACAAGCGTTTCATCTACACTGCTTTGATTGAAGTCAAAGCCAGCTAGGTCACGGTAGGCTGGGAACCTTGCATGCTTCATCTGATAAGCGATTGATCGCACTTCTCGATCTGTTACTTCAGCTTTGATCAAGGCTTCAAGAATGGGCTGTGCTTGAAGGTAAGATGGCCCAGCTTGCTGTGATAGCTCCATAACACTGTTGGCCATACCGTGTAGTTTGAGTTGTTTGAAGGTGTGGATCATGGTTTCAATGTGCATAAGGATGACCTCTTAGTTGATCGTAGCGTTGTGTGTTGGCAATAGGTTCTTCGTTTAGAATGAGAGAGGGTGGTGTTAGCAAAGGCTCAGGTGTTTCCTGTTCGATGAGTTGGCTCAAACAGTTCATTACATGCTGTTTTGAGGGGTGCCCGCATCGCAGAGATTCCTCAACCGCTTGCTCAACCAGCTGTTCGTCGTGATGAAGTACCAAGGCCAATATCTCGACCATTTCTCGATCACCACCTTGTCGTCGAAGTAAATACTTTTGAATGGACTTGAAGCTGTCTGGCAAGGTCTCGAACGGTGCGCCGTTACGCAGTGCTCCTGGTTTGCGTTGAGCCACGGCTAGATAATGTCTCCATTCATACTTGGTGATACCTGCATCATGCTTGCGATTGAAGATACGTCTATGTCTTGCTATCTCCTTGCCTTCGGCAACGATAACGATTTCAGCTGCATAAACATGAAGACTCACATGCTGGTTAGCAAAGCTTGCCGGGACACTATAGCGGTTACGCTCGAACGTAATTAAGCATGTAGAAGAGACTCGCTTAGTCTCTTCTACATAGCCATCGAATGGCGCTGGGACAGGCATTAAACATGGCCGTTCTTGTCGCCAGCATTCAGCAACCGTTAGATTGGATTGTTCTGGGTGTTTTTGGCGGTGCCACAGTTCAATACATTGGCGTTCAAGCCAAGCATTAAGTTCTTCGAGAGTCTTGAACTTGGGAGCGGTATGCCATAACTGATGCCGAGCATCTCGCACCTTTTTCTCGACTTGGCCTTTCTCCCAACCTGCAG
>NZ_LWEY01000839.1:0-7873 GCF_001634935.1 Oleiphilus sp. HI0043
TTAATTCGAATCATAGCTAGCTGGGGAACGTTGATTTGTAACATTTTTTATATGGTATTTTCAATCATTATAAGAGGTCAATGGTGGTAACACTCTAACCAGAGCTAAATTTCTTGTGAAAGCGCAACAATTTATCTCTATTTGAAGCTAGTCGTATAGTTTCAACTTGTCAACGTAATGCTTGAAAAAAACGCTCATAAACCATTGCTTTTACGCTGGGTATTGAAGTTCAAGCTCGCGTAATATGCACTGCGGATACTGATAGCTCAATAGAAGTACTACAATTATATTGATAGTATTAATCTATCATAGAAAAGTACACTGATAGAGGATTTGCGCTTGTAATGGCTCATGAAACCCCGACACTAAGACAGTTGGAATACTTTGTCTGCCTTGCAGAGTCTGCAATATTTCGTGGTGCGGCAGATATCATCAATATTAGTCAGCCAAGCGTTAGAGATATTGATCAGCTAAATTTATCAAGAATGCACGTTTTAGCATGGCGCCAGAATTGTCCTAATCGGGGCTTTTATCGCCAACTGGCAAAAGAAATACGCACACTGGCTAAAACCAACCTTTGTGATGCCAAGCTTAGCTTCGTATTAGATACTGATAATGGCTAGGCAAAAAAGCTCGTTGACTCAAATCTATAATCAACCAATATGAATTAAGTATGACCTTGAGTTACTATTTGGGTAGTTATTACAATGAACAAAGTATCCATACGAATACAGGTTTTATAACTCTTGGACAGTATGAACAATAAGCAGGTTAAGTATGCAACTACTTATATGCAGGGAAGCCTTCGTTCCAAATAAAACCACCCTGTTTCTTCGCCATTATTAGTAGGGTTGTAACCTACTGGGTATATCATGTATTTCGCATTAGCAGCATTAACTTTTGGCTTAGTGGCAGGGCTGAAACCGGGGCCTTTAGGTGTGTTTGTGATTCATCAAACCATGTCAAAAGGTAATTACAATGGGTTTATGGCTAGCCTTGCACCTATTGTAACCGATGGGCCAATTATACTTCTGGCATTGCTGTTAACGTTGCAGCTTAATGATATAGGCTTGTTTATCTCTGCGATTTCTGTCTTTGGCTCTATGTACCTAGCTCTTATTGCATACAAAATACTTAAAACTCCAAACAACATCGACCCTAGTGTCGGGGGTAGCAAAAGCTCAAGCTTAGCTACGGCAGTAAAAATTAACTTCCTAAATCCAGCACCGTATATATTTTGGCTAACTATTGGCAGTAGCTATATTTTCATGGGCTCTAATATAGAGGCTGTTGTATTTATTGTTTGTACATTATTTAGTCTGTGTATTACGAAATTTTCTGTGGCTCTCTTTATTAAAGCCTTAGGAGAGCGGTTCAACCCGAGAGTTTACGCTGTCGTGCTTAAGTCGCTTTCTGTACCGTTGCTAATATTTAGTGGCCAGTTACTGTTTTCTGGTATCTCAATATGGCTGTAAATGGCATTGGCTATATCAATGACAGGCACGGCTACAAGTTTGTCGCCGCGCCTTTAAACTAGTGTTTGCTTTGTGCGATTTGCGTAATAAAGAATTTGATGGCTCACCAAATCATCGTCAAGTTTACTTAGCTTGGCTTAATACCTAAAACGGTTAAAGAAACAAATTGTAGAATTCAGGTGTAAAGCTAAGTCTTTAATGTTTATAATGTAAAGATTAACAAAGATTAAACATGCTCGGTAGTAGTACCGGTTGGCATAAAAGGAATATGAGAATATGAGAATTATTATCATTGGCGGTGGGCCGGCCGGGCTCTATTTTGCGAGTGCCATGAAAAAATTCAATCCTGGCTTTGACATCACCGTTTATGAGGCTAAAAATGAATCAATCAACTCATTTGGTTTAGGCTACACGCTACAGGGGCTGACCAAAGATTTGTTAGCGCATTTGGATGAGGATTATTTCACATCACTCTTTGCGAATAACACTCCGCCGAGACTCTCACAAGCCACCGTAAAAACCAATAACGACTGCCAAACCTTTAAGTTTTCTGATGGACACTGCGTTTCCCGTTTTGAATTGATGCGCTATTTCAGAAATAAAGCTACGTCACTCGGAATAACTATCGAAGAGAAAAAAGTGCTTCCATCTGAGCTAAGTCAGCTACAAGATTCCTGCGACTTATTGGTTGGAGCAGATGGCGTAAACAGCATTGTACGAAAAGAATATGCGGCTAAATTTGTCACACAGCAGCATGAAGCAAAAATAAAGTTTACTTGGTTTTATAACGACTCACCAAAACCTCAAACAAATGTCAGGTTTTACGTCATTAAAACATCTACCGGCTTCATTCAGTTGTCCTCCTACCCCCTAACGGACACCAGGCAGGCTGTTATCATTGAAATGACCGAAAAGTGCTTTCAATCGAGTCGCTTTCTCCAGCAAAGCCCAGCCGAAGCTATCCCCCATCTTAATAAGATATTCACCAGCGAAGAAGACAAAATTGACTTGGTTTCTACCAATTTGCCCTGGTTTTCTTTCAAGATGAATACCGTTAAACACCTTTTCCATGAAAATATGGTTCTAATTGGCGATGCGGCTTTTTCTTTCCACTATAGCGCGGGCGTTGGTTTGCAAACAGCATTTAACATGGCTAACGCATTAACAACATGCTTTCAGAGGTGTAATGACATCGACACCATTCTCAATCATTACTCAGAAATGACACCAATCGCATTGCGCGCCCCAATTGATAAATCTTTGAATGATATTAATTGGTTAGAAAATATAGACGAACATTTGCTAAACACCCCAGAACATCGGCTGATCGAACATTATTTAGAAAAAAACAAGTACACTAAATAATTGAAAATCCATTCAAACCAAAAGAGATTAAACCTTTGGAAAAAACCAGATTTAGCTACTGGTATCTGGCTTGTTATTTTGAAGGGGCCAAAGTGACTGACGCTAAGTTAAGGCTTAGTCCAAATTTTTAGTTATACCCACCTAGGTTAAATAATTTGGACATCCTACTAAAGCACTAAAACCTGGTGGGCCGCTGTGGTTAATATTGAGTGGGGAGGGTATGCGAATCTTTCCAAAAGGTGGGAAGAGTTTGTTTGATAAATTGTAGTCATGGATAAGGTGGACATTACTTTAGTAGTTAAAGCTGATGTTCCCTAGCATCGAGAATTCGCTTTCGTTCAGCTAGATTTAGTACCTTTTGACTTAAAAAGCGACCGCCTGTCGTATATCCTGAGAACTTACAAGAACGAATCAAAAACTGTATATAAAACAAGTGGCTAAGAAACTGGTGTAAAATCACGATATACGACATAGTGTCGCATTTCTTAATAGTTTTTGAATCTCGGACTTCTGCGGAATCCAGTCATGGTGTATGATTCGAGTAATATCAGAACGATTTTAAAAAAAGGATATACGACAGGTGGATATACGACCTTATGTCGTAGATTCAAATGTTAGCTGTAATAAGGAATTTATTTAAGTGTCAAACTGGATTTGCAATGCGTGTTCTGTGATTGTTGAACAAAGCGCAAATAAATGCACTAAATGTGGTTGCCCTAAAGGTGCTAGCGGCGATGTTACGGCTAAGTTTCAAAATCCAGAGTTATACAAAAGTACTAAGGCTGCCAAATCGCTACAAGGTATTCTAGCGGCTCTGCTACTTACTCCGTGTTTCATCTTAGTTAGCATATTTCAAGGAAAAGTAGCGTTCTTTGTACTATATGCTGGCTCGTTTATGGCAGCGTTGCTTGGAGATAAAGCGTTCCTCAAAACCGTTGCTGGTAATAGCTGGGCGCAAAAAATTATTTTCTGTTATGTGTCCTTTGGTTCTTCGTTATTTGGTATTAGGCTTTACCTTGATGGGCAGTTATCAGATAGCGCAATATATTGGTTTGCAGGTATTTTTATGGCACTTTACGCCGCTTTTTTCATATACCTCAAGTATTCTAAACAGGGTGTGAGTTTTCTTGAACAATATAAGTCCATGCGAAATAACTAGAAATTGTTCAGCTAACCAATTGCGCAATGTTCGCCCCGGAAAAATACCCGGGGCTGGACTCGCTTTGCTGCGCGTCGCTCGCCCATTCGCAAGGCGTTATGTGTGACGGTGTGTAATGAAGCTAAATTTCTATTGTGGTGCATGCAGAAAATACGTTGATAAGGAGCATCCTTCCTATCCTGTATTCGAATTTTCAGGGTATTCGGATGATGTTGTGTCCTGGAGTGATGAGATGGACGCAATACCATCCGAGGCAACGTCAGAAAAATGGAAACGATCGAACGTAATTCCAACCGAAGGCTCTACGAGAGTTATACGGATTCAAGGCCCTTTCTCAGAGCAATCTGACGCTACTTTTTGGTCCTTATATACACCAGCATTAGCACACTACAATGGCTGGGATTGTCATCCAGAAGAGATAGAAGAGTCAGCTTTCGTTAAAGTTAAGATTGTTAAGGTTTTTGAAAAAAGAGAAAAATTTGCTTGGATTAAGGTCAATATAGAAAGAGTTATATTATTCCGCTCAGCTATTCAGGAAGTTATGCCTGTCGACGACGAAGCTCTTTTTATCAGAAAAATATATGATATAGAGGGTACGCTTGACATCTTTGGTGATTGGATACATTTCCATGCATCTGCGCAAGGTGATCTTGGTTATACCATTCTAATCAAGGTGGATGAGAGTGGTATATGCCATTTGGTTTACTATATGGAATGGGGCAATCATTGCGACGCAGCCTATTTTGGGAATATTATTCTTTCAAAGGAAAGTGTTGACGAATTGGCGTCGCGAGACCCTGGGGAACACATAACAAGTTGGTCAACATGACGCCTGGCGGCGCATGTCACCAAGGCGTTAAATGTTTTTTGGCTCTTAAGGTTTAGGGCTCAATATTCGGCAGGGAGTGCTCGTTTCTTTTCATACATTCCTCCGTTTAAAGTTTTAGGGTAGGTGGCACGTTTTCCCACTGTTCCGCTCTACTGTTTAAGCTTCTCAAGCACATTTTAATTTGTAGAGGCTTCGTCAATGGTGTGTTCCTAGGGAATCCGGTAAAGTCGCCATCTGCGGTGTTTTTGTCTCTGGGCAAGCACTTTGGTTTTAACGTGGTGTTTGGTGTAGTTGGGAGTTCTAAAACATCTAACCAGTTCATCAAACATCACTCCGGCCACAAAGAAACGTGGCCTGCGTTGGACGCACGATAGAGCCGTGCGCCGTTTATAAAAGCGTTAGAACTTTTTAATCAGATTGTAGATCAACCTAAAATGGATATAGAAAAAAAAGAATTTTGGGGTACAACGAAAGCTTCATCTTTAGCAACATACGGCTTTCTCATAGGGTTAATTAGCTGTTATTTTGCTTTAACTCAGCATGTAGCTTTATTGTTAGTATCAATCTTGTGCGTAGGCTCAATATTTTATGCGCTTACCACCAATTATCGACAAGGCTTTAATGTCAGGTGGCGGCTAGCTAATTTTATATTTCACTGTGTCTTTTTATTGGCCTTAGTTTCAGGGGTTGGCTTTGTATTATTTCTACTTTATGCGTAGTAAAGTTCTAACAAGTTTAGCCAGCATCGCCCCAGCAAAAAGACGCTGGGGCTGGACCTCGCTGCGCTCGGCCGCTGCTAAAGGCGTTAAGTGTCCGAGTGGTTGTCTGGTTGTCTGGTTGTCTCTTAAAGTATTTGTTACTTTTCGTAAGTAGCTGGCTTGCTGTAGAGAATTTAATGTGGTCTACACTATGGCTATCGGGTAAGTTTAGTATGAGACTATCGTGAATAGCTTGCTATGAATAAGGGGGAAAGGATATGAAACTGCGTATTTTTAGAATGCTTCTGCTTTTTATTCCAGTCGTGTCCATTAGCTATGCGTCATCAACTAGTGATCAAGCAAAGGAAATTACCTTAGTTGCAGATCAATGGTGCCCCTATAACTGTGTTCCTGGCACAGAGAGACCTGGCCTTTTGGTAGAGATTGCAAATTATTCCTTTTCGCAGGAGGGGTATAAGATAAATTATATCGTTAGGCCCTGGATTCGTTCAATTTTGACTGTCCGTAATGGTGACTATGATGGAATTATTGGTACGGGTAGAGATGAAACACCTGATTTCATTTTTCCAGATGAACCTTTGTATAGCATTGAACATGTTTTCTATGTGAAAAACACATCTGATTGGCGTTTTAGTGGGTTTAAGTCATTACAGAATATCAACCTTGGTGCTATAAAGAATTACTCTTATGGCAGCCTTCTTAAGGAATATATTGAGCCAAACCAAGCGAATATCGCACGTTTAACTATTCTTCATGGTGATGATGCTTTTAGCCGTCTAGTTGAATTACTTAAAATAGATAGGATTGATGCTTTCGTAGAGGAATCTAATATAGTGCTAAACTATTTGACAGGCCTTAATTCGTATGAAGATATCAAATCAGCAGGGGTTGCTTCAAAAGAAGACATATATATCGCTTTTTCTCCGAAAAAACGTAACGCAAAACTTTATGCAAATATTCTATCAAAGGGTTTAAAAGAACTTAAGAGTTCTGGCAAATTAGATCATTTGCTACTTAAATATTCTCTATTAAAACCGCCGAAATAGAAAAAGTCTGGTGCAACTGTTTTTTTGGGTGGCCATGAAATTAGGGGCGGTGGGTACAGCTTGTTTGTACATGGAAACACTTAACCAGGCGTTCAACACGGACTCCGTAATGCTGACACCTTTTGTGCAAAAATACGCACAAAAACTGCCATCATTACTCCTCCGGTTAACGCGGCGTTATATTTTTTAAACACTGTCACTGTTCAATATACAAGGAAACTAATAGTGAGTAATTGCCCATCTTGCTCCAAAAAGTTTGGCTTTATGAATCTGCTAAAGTCATCAAACCCCATGCGTATCAAATGCAGTGGCTGTAAAGAAATAATACGCATAAATGGTTTTCACGCTCTTATAGCTGTTGTTATTACTTTACCATTAGCGTTTTTAGTTTTAGCTGCTGTAGCAAAGGCAACTGCTAGCGGGGGTATAGCAGTTGCAGCGGCAATATTTTCAGGCTTAGTCGCTGAGTTTGTATTTTATAAATTGGTAATTTCTGGCAAGGTTAAATCTAATCTCGTAGCAAATGAAATATAACCAGGCAATCAAAGATCGCCCACGAAAGGGCCCGTGGGCTGGACTCGCTCTGCTGCGCGCCGCTCGCCCTTTATTGCGGCGTTAGGCTCATGGAGATGCTATGAAAGTCGAGATAGTAAGAGATACTGGGACAGGTTATTTTGGCACAACAACTGCCAGAACAAATGTTCCACAAGGAAAGAAACTTGAGCTTACCATGCAGAATCTATGTTCAACTTTGGGCATTAAAAAAATCTACTGGACCATTAGCTCAAGAGAAGCAAAATATTATCGCCCGGATGGACCTTATACCTATCAGAGTGCTTCCAATACCATTCTTGAATTATCTGAAAAAGTAGCCGAGAAATATGCGAATAAAAAAGCCTAACAAGTTTAGCCTGCCTCGCCCCGGAAAAATCCCCGGGGCTGGACTCGCTATCGCTCGCCGCAGCTAAAGGCGTTAGCTGTAAAAAAGGAGTTAAATTGAAGCACATATTTGTTATTGCAGTTTTAGCCTTATTGTCAGGTTGTAGTTCAATGGTAAAGACCGAAATTGGAGATTACGATTACGGCAAAAGTTTAAGTGAACTACAAAGTCAGCATATCGAGTTACAACCTCAGGATGGTTTATTCTCTGAACCACGAATTAGCATTCCATTAGATGATGCTAAAAGCCTTTGGGGAGAGCCCCAAAGTACGGAAAATCTATGGGGCGAAAAAGCTTTGGGTTCTGGTATCGCTTTAAGTGCAGCAGCTACTGGCTTAAT
>NZ_LWEY01000840.1:0-470 GCF_001634935.1 Oleiphilus sp. HI0043
TTTTCAATAGAAGTATCGTAAGCGTCTAGCCAAGCACACATAATACCAAACCCAACAATTAATTACGCTAGTTCCAAAATTCACAAGGAACTAGCACATGACTAAAAAGAACACCAAGAAAGCCAAACACGACTGGCCAAGTATCTTCGATTATCAAAAAGAGAGCGGGTTAACGGTTGCAGAATTCTGCTCCATACATAAAATCAGCACCTCTTCGTTCTACCTCAATAAGCACCGACGCTCGACAGGCAATAATTTTGTCGAAGCGAAAGTTGTTCGGCAAGTGTCTGAACAAGTCACACAGATCACTAGCTCTAAACAAATCATCACGTTAATCACACAAGCAGGTGAACTGACTTTTCCAGATTCGATATCACCTGACTTTTTAGTCAGAGTGATAAAGGGTTTATCATGAAGATGTTTGTTCAGCCTTCCCGCATTTATCTTCACCGGCAGTTTGTCGATTTCAG
>NZ_LWEY01000841.1:0-1450 GCF_001634935.1 Oleiphilus sp. HI0043
TATAGTTCGCTCGTGTTCGCCTTCTGTTTTATCTATTTGCTGGTGATTGATCGAAAGCTATTTGAGGAAGAGGTGTTGGAGTCTTGGTTCATGAGGTTGAGATTGGTGATAACGCTTGTCGTTCTCGTTTCCTTGGTTTTTTCTGCAATGGTGTTTGACTGGTGAAACGAGTCAAGCAGAATGTGTTCTGCGCAACTAAATCAGGACACTTTTCTTAAAGAGTTTTCGTACTCGATTGGCGACATATCTTCGTTAGAAGTATGGAGCCGCTCTAAGTTGTAATAACGCATGTAGTCAGCCACATCATTTCTCATATGCTCTCTCGTTGGCTGGGGCACTTTCAAAACCCAGTCATGCTTTAAGCTTCCAAAGAACCGCTCCACAACAGAGTTATCCCAGCAAGCACCTACATCCCCCATGCTAGCTCTGATGCCATAATTACTCAGCAGTGTGCGATAACGCTTGCTGGTATACTGCGAACCTCTGTCACTATGAAACACCAAGCCTTTAGGAGGCTGGCGCAGATTATATGCCCTGATCATAGCTCGACTAACCAAGTCAGTAGTCATACGCTTATCAATCTGCCAGCCAACGATTCGGCGTGAAAATAAATCCATGACGATCGCGAGATACATCCAGCCTTCGCCTGTTTTCAGATAAGTCACATCGCCAGCCAAGATTTGATTTGGCCCAACCGGATTAAAGTTCTGGTTCAGCAAGTTATCTGCAACAGCATCACTGTGTTTACGCTTAGTTGTTGCCTTGTATGCAATGCGTTGCGTAACGACCAATCCAAGCTTAGCCATTAATTTTTGAGCGCTGTATTCAGTAATATCAAAGCCCTCTCTGCACAATCGTTTCCGCAGTTCTCTATAACCCAAACTACTTCGGCTTTTCTCGAAGATAGTTTTAGCTCTGCTATACAAATGTAACTGCTTTGGCGTAATAGATTTAGTTGGCCGTTTGAGCCAAGCATAATAAGCTGAGCGGCTAACACCCATTGCTTTGCAAAGTTTGATAACAGGATATGCTGAGGAAAGTTGTTGAATGGTTTGAAACCTTACTTGGTTTCCTTCAGCAGGAGGGCGCTGGCCTTTTTTAAAATCTCCTTTTCCATCTTCAGCTCTTTATTTTCCTTTCGGAGCCGAAGCAATTCAGCACGCTCATCTGTATTTAAGCCAGTACCAGATTGTTCCGCATCAAACTTGGCTTTCCAGTTGTAGAGCAACTTATCTGTAATACCCAATGAAGCAGCCGCTTTAGGAACGCTATAGCCTTGCTCGGTGACCAGGGCAACCGCTTCTTGTTTAAACTCTGTTGTATAACTTCTGTTCTTTCGTTTTGTCATTTAACACCTCAATAATTGGATTATATTCCTTATTGAAGTGTCCTGTTTGATTAAAGCAGATCACTATCAAAGATAGATTAGGATCTACACACTGTCCAGAAG
>NZ_LWEY01000842.1:0-2852 GCF_001634935.1 Oleiphilus sp. HI0043
TAATAGAAGCCTGACGATGACCTACTCTCACATGGGACCTCCCACACTACCATCGGCGATGCTTCGTTTCACTTCTGAGTTCGGGATGGGATCAGGTGGTTCCAAAGCTCTATGGTCGTCAGGCAAAACTTCGGTTGCTGATACTTCATCAACAACACTTAATTCTGCGTCTTTAACAATAGCAAGTAATAGCTAANTTNATCTCTGCTGTCTAACGAAGACTCATATCCAATTTGCGTTACCCGTCGTTGTACGAATAATCATTCACTATAAAACCACTTGGGCGTTATATAGTTAAGCCTCACGAGCAATTAGTACTGGTTAGCTCAATACGTTACCGCACTTACACACCCAGCCTATCAACGTCATAGTCTTTAACGGCTCTTTAGGGGAATTAAATTCCCAGGGAAAACTTATCTTGAAGGGGGCTTCCCGCTTAGATGCTTTCAGCGGTTATCCTGTCCGAACGTAGCTACCGGGCAATGCGTCTGGCGACACAACCCGAACACCAGGGGTTCGTCCACTCCGGTCCTCTCGTACTAGGAGCAGCTCTTCTCAATTTTCCAACGTCCACGGCAGATAGGGACCGAACTGTCTCACGACGTTCTAAACCCAGCTCGCGTACCACTTTAAATGGCGAACAGCCATACCCTTGGGACCGGCTTCAGCCCCAGGATGTGATGAGCCGACATCGAGGTGCCAAACACCGCCGTCGATGTGAACTCTTGGGCGGTATCAGCCTGTTATCCCCGGAGTACCTTTTATCCGTTGAGCGATGGCCCTTCCATACAGAACCACCGGATCACTATGACCTACTTTCGTACCTGCTCGACGTGTCTGTCTCGCAGTTAAGCGCGCTTATGCCATTACACTAACCGCATGATGTCCGACCATGCTTAGCGCACCTTCGTGCTCCTCCGTTACTCTTTGGGAGGAGACCGCCCCAGTCAAACTACCCACCACACAGTGTCCTCGATCCCGATAAGGGACCCGAGTTAGAACCTCAAACATACCAGGGTGGTATTTCAAGGATGGCTCCACCAGATCTAGCGACCTGGTTTCAAAGCCTCCCACCTATCCTACACAAATAGGTTCAAAGTTCACTGTGAAGCTATAGTAAAGGTTCACGGGGTCTTTCCGTCTAGCCGCGGATACGCTGCATCTTAACAGCGATTTCAATTTCACTGAGTCTCGGGTGGAGACAGCTTGGCCATCGTTACACCATTCGTGCAGGTCGGAACTTACCCGACAAGGAATTTCGCTACCTTAGGACCGTTATAGTTACGGCCGCCGTTTACCGGGGCTTCGATCAAGAGCTTCGCATACGCTAACCCCATCAATTAACCTTCCGGCACCGGGCAGGTGTCATACCCTATACGTCCACTTTCGTGTTTGCAGAGTACTGTGTTTTTAATAAACAGTCGCAGCCAACTGGTATCTTCGGCCGACCTCAGCTTACAGAGCAAGTCTGATCACCAAAATCGGCGTACCTTCTCCCGAAGTTACGGTACCATTTTGCCTAGTTCCTTCACCCGAGTTCTCTCAAGCGCCTTGGTATTCTCTACCTGACCACCTGTGTCGGTTTGGGGTACGGTTCCTATATATCTGAAGCTTAGAGGTTTTTCCTGGAAGCAGAGCATCAACCACTTCAATCTCTAAAAGAGATCTCGTCATCAGTTCTCAGCCTTAAGGACCCGGATTTGCCTAAGTCCTCAGCCTACAACCTTAAACATGGACAACCGTCGCCATGCTGGTTTAGCTTTCTCCGTCTCCCCATCGCAATATATACAAGTACAGGAATATTAACCTGTTTCCCATCGACTACGCTTCTCAGCCTCGCCTTAGGGGCCGACTCACCCTGCGCCGATTAACGTTGCGCAGGAACCCTTGGTCTTCCGGCGAGGGGGTTTTTCACCCCCTTTGTCGTTACTCATGTCAGCATTCGCACTTCTGATACCTCCACCCAACTTCTCAATTGAGCTTCATCAGCTTACAGAACGCTCCTCTACCATATCTAAAAGATATCCGCAGCTTCGGTGTACAGTTTGAGCCCCGTTAAATCTTCCGCGCAGGCCGACTCGACTAGTGAGCTATTACGCTTTCTTTAAAGGATGGCTGCTTCTAAGCCAACCTCCTAGCTGTCTAAGCCTTCCCACATCGTTTCCCACTTAACTGTAACTTTGGGACCTTAGCTGGCGGTCTGGGTTGTTGCCCTCTCCACGACGGACGTTAGCACCCGCCGTGTGTCTCCCGTGATCGCACTCCTGGGTATTCGGAGTTTGCATGGGGTTGGTAAGTCGGGATGACCCCCTAGCCCAAACAGTGCTCTACCCCCCAGGGTGATACACGAGGCGCTACCTAAATAGCTTTCGAGGAGAACCAGCTATCTCCGAGTTTGATTAGCCTTTCACTCCTAGCCACAAGTCATCCCCTCATTTTTCAACATAAGTGGGTTCGGTCCTCCAATCAGTGTTACCTGATCTTCAACCTGCTCATGGCTAGATCACTCGGTTTCGGGTCTAATCCCAGCAACTAAACGCCCTATTAAGACTCGGTTTCCCTACGGCTCCCCTATACGGTTAACCTTGCTACTAAAATTAAGTCGCTGACCCATTATACAAAAGGTACGCAGTCACAGAACAAGTCTGCTCCCACTGCTTGTACGCATACGGTTTCAGGATCTATTTCACTCCCCTCACAGGGGTTCTTTTCGCCTTTCCCTCACGGTACTGGTTCACTATCGGTCAGTCAGGAGTATTTAGCCTTGGAGGATGGTCCCCCCATCTTCAGACAAGATAACACGTGTCCCGTCCTACTTAATATGTGACTATTGAATCTTCGTGTACGGGGCT
>NZ_LWEY01000843.1:0-1544 GCF_001634935.1 Oleiphilus sp. HI0043
AAGTGGTAACGCCAGAAGAGAATATGGGAGATGTGGTTGGTGACTTAAATCGTCGCCGAGGTCTCATACAGGGTATGGAAGAGAGCGCCGCTGGTAAGGTGGTTAATGCTGAAGTTCCCTTATCTGAAATGTTCGGATACGCAACAGATTTGCGATCCGCAACACAGGGTCGCGCAACCTACGCGATGGAGTTTTTGACTTATTCAGAAGCGCCAAAAGCGGTTGCAGAAGTGATTATTAATAAATCGTAGTCTTAATTAAACTAAAGTCGGTAGCATAGAAAAAGGGGTGTAACCGTGGCTAAAGAAAAATTTGAACGTAATAAACCGCACGTTAACGTAGGTACTATTGGTCACGTTGACCATGGTAAAACAACTTTGACAGCAGCGCTAACGCGTGTATGTGCAGAAGTATTCGGTGGTGAGAAGGTTGATTTCGCAAACATCGATAATGCACCAGAGGAAAGAGAGCGTGGTATCACTATCGCGACGTCTCACGTTGAGTATGATTCAACTGATCGTCACTACGCTCACGTTGACTGCCCAGGGCACGCCGATTATGTTAAAAACATGATCACAGGTGCTGCTCAGATGGATGGTGCTATCTTGGTTTGTGGTGCGACTGATGGTCCTATGCCTCAGACTCGTGAGCACATCCTTTTGTCTCGTCAGGTAGGTGTACCTTACATTGTAGTATTCTTGAACAAGGCTGACTTGTTGGCTGAAGACTGTGGTGGTGCAGGTTCAGAAGAATACAACGAGATGCTTGAATTGGTTGAAATGGAAATTCGTGAGTTGCTAGACACTTATGAGTTCCCAGGTGATGATACGCCAATTATCGCAGGTTCTGCTTTGATGGCATTGAACGGCGAAGATGATAACGAGCTAGGTACAACTGCTGTTAAGAAGTTGGTTGAGTCGCTAGATTCTTATATTCCAGAGCCAGAGCGTGCTGTAGATCAGCCATTCCTAATGCCTGTTGAGGACGTGTTCTCAATCTCAGGTCGTGGTACGGTTGTAACGGGTCGTGTTGAGCGTGGTATCATCAAAGTTGGTGAAGAAATCGAGATTGTTGGTATCAAGGAAACTCAAACCACTACTTGTACTGGTGTTGAGATGTTCCGTAAGCTTCTAGACGAAGGTCGTGCGGGTGAGAACGTTGGTGTTCTTCTGCGTGGTACTAAGCGTGACGAAGTTGAGCGTGGTCAGGTTCTATGTGTGCCTGGTTCTGTTAAGCCTCACACTAAGTTTGAAGCTGAAGTATATATCTTGGGTAAAGATGAAGGTGGTCGTCATACGCCATTCTTCCAAGGTTACCGTCCACAGTTCTACTTCCGTACGACTGATGTGACAGGTGCTTGTGAGTTGCCTGAAGGTGTTGAAATGGTAATGCCTGGTGATAACGTACAGTTAACAGCTACTTTGATCGCGCCAATCGCGATGGAAGAAGGTCTACGCTTCGCGATTCGTGAAGGTGGTCGTACTGTAGGTGCGGGTGTTGTAGCTAAGATTGTTGAATAATCTGACGNCTATATCCTAAAAAAA
>NZ_LWEY01000844.1:0-1321 GCF_001634935.1 Oleiphilus sp. HI0043
AGACTCCGTAGTGAGAGCTGTAATAGTGGCTAGGCCAATTTGCTGATTGAGCAGGCCAACGCGTATGTTATCTCCAACTTTTGACTTTAGAGTCTCATGCATATGTTCGAGTTGACGACCGGAAATCTCAGCCAGTGTTTCGCTGTGCATATTTTCGGGGAATAACAGTAGCAGGTTCATCTAATTGTTATTCGCTTACAGGTTCTTCGTTGCGCTTCTTTTCGACGAGTTTTGAAAACAGCACTCCGACTTCAAAGAGAGCCCACATTGGAACTGCTAAAAGAGTTTGCGAAATAACATCTGGAGGCGTCAATAACATACCGATAACGAAGCAACCAACCACGATGTAAGGGCGTTTTTCACTTAGGCTAGCTGAGCTGGTAATACCTGCCGCAACCAAAATAATGGTTGCGATTGGGATTTCGAAGGCTAAGCCAAATGCGAAGAATAGCTTTAGAATGAAGTCAAGATAGCGACTAATATCGGTCATTACAGTGACGCCTTCAGGTGCGGCACTGGTGAAAAAGCCAAACACCAAAGGAAAGACGACAAAGTAAGCGAATGCCATGCCGAGATAGAACAATATTATGCTCGATAGCAGTAAAGGATAGGCGAGCCGTTTTTCATTCTCATAGAGTGCAGGTGCGATAAAACCCCATATTTGAAAGAGCACATAAGGCATTGATATAAACAGTGCCGTCATTAGTGCCAGTTTGAAGGGGGTAAAGAAGGGTGATGCGACATCGGTCGCGATCATGGTGCTACCTTCGGGTAAAAAGACCCTAAGTGGCTCTGAGACAATCAGGTAGATATCGTTGGCAAAATAGTAAAGGCCTGCGAAGATCAATATAACGCAAAGCACAGAACGCAGGAGGCGTGTGCGCAATTCTATCAGATGGCTGATTAGAGGCTGGCCTTGGTCGACTACAGTGTCGTTTTCAGTTGCGTTGTCAGAAGTCTTACTCATGTCTTTACTATGCTTAGCTTATTACGGAGGCCATGTTATGACTGCTTAGGCTTGTCGTTTTGCGTATTGCTTTGAAGGTCTTTTGACGAATCAGGCTCTTTTGGTGCCTGAAACAGCTTGTCATACTCATCTCTTGGTAAGGGCTCGAACTCTTCAGCTTCTTTGAGCGTTTCAACTCCGTAGAAGTACATCCTGTTTTGCCGACTATCCTTGCTCATGCAATACAAATGATTTAAAATATTCAGAGGTTCCCTAGTTTTCAAATCTATTTTTAAGTGCCTAGGTCAGCTATTGTTGATAGCTATTAAAAGTAGTTGATCTTACAAGGTTTTTCAATGCGCTGACGCATGCGCT
>NZ_LWEY01000845.1:0-2350 GCF_001634935.1 Oleiphilus sp. HI0043
GAGCGCAGTGTTTGGTCAGAAAAGTGCGTCAGAAAATCCCTGGTGTTGCACTCGGATAATGGTAGCCCAATGAAGAGCTTAACAATGCAAGCAAAAATGCAGGATTTGGGTGTCGCCAGCTCTCGAAGTCGGCCTGGTGTAAGTAATGATAATCCGTTTTCAGAATCACTATTTCGAACCCTGAAGTACTGTCGTCGATGGCCATCTGAGGGATTTAAATCAATCGATGAAGCAAGAACTTGGGTGAAAGAGTTTGTCACTTGGTACAACACAGAGCACCGGCATAGTCGAATTAACTTTGTTACCCCAGAGCAAAGGCACTTAGGTCTGGATGAAGAAATATTATCGAAGAGGGATGAGCTTTATCGCAAGATGAAAAGAAAGAACCAAATAAGGTGGTCAAAAGCTACGCGGAACTGGGAGAAAGTGGGTGACGTTAAGTTGAACCCGGAGAAGGAAAAACAAGCAGCTTAAATGCTCAGGCGACAACTACCTTGAAAAACGCCGATACTCATGTCACCGGCAAGGAATGTCTGGGCGAGTCAAGCACCATACTATGAACGCCATCAGCCCGAAAAGACGCTCCTCTATCAATTGGTTCAGGAACATTATCCTGTCTTTAAGTCCTCGTTGGAGGGTCAGGGACAAAGCTTGCCTCGTTACGTTCAGAGAGAGTTCGAAGATTTTCTCCAATGTGGTCGGCTGGAATATGGCTTTTTGCGTGTCCGCTGCGAGGATTGCCATCATGAACGATTGGTGGCATTTAGCTGCAAGCGCAGAGGGTTCTGCCCCAGCTGTGGTGCCCGCCGGATGGCGGAGAGTGCCGCGCTCTTGGTGGATGAGGTGTTTCCCAAAGTTCCCATACGCCAGTGGGTGCTGAGCTTTCCCTTCCAGTTACGATTCCTGCTGGCTCGCCATCCAGAGCTGATGGGTAAAGTGTTAGGCATTGTCTACCGCACCGTCTCTACGCATTTAATTAGGCAGGCTGGTTTTACCAAGGCTACCGCACAAACCGGTGCAGTGACGTTGATCCAACGCTTTGGTTCTGCGCTCAACCTTAATGTCCATTACCACATGCTATTTCTCGATGGCGTATACGCCGAAGATACCTATGGCCAACGGCGGTTCCATCGGGTCAAGGCACCCACTCAACATGAACTCAATGCGCTCGTTAACACCCTCAGCCACCTGGTCGCTCGCTGCCTGGAAAAACGCGGTCTGTTGGAGCGAGATGCCGAGAATACCTGGTTGACGCTGGACGAGGAAGGAGGAGATGTACTCACGCAACTGCACGGTTCCTCGGTGACTTACCGCATCGCCACCGGCCCCCAGCAAGGGAGTAAGGTCTTCACCCTGCAAACCTTCCCTCATTGCGAAAGTGAGAAGCCAGGCTATGGCCAAGCGGCTAAAGTGGCAGGGTTTTCACTCCACGCCGGTGTGATGGCCGAAGGACATCAGAGGGATAAACTCGAACGGCTCTGCCGCTACGTTAGCCGACCCGCTGTTTCAGAAAAGCGCCTGGCATTGACCTCCAATGGACACGTTCGGTATGAACTCAAAACCCCGTATCGCAATGGCACAACCCATGTGATCTTCGAACCCATGGACTTCATGGCCAAGCTGGCTGCACTGGTACCCAAGCCGCGCGTCAACCTCACCCGATTCCACGGAGTCTTCGCACCGAACAGCAAACACCGTGTTCAGGTCACACCGGCTAAACGCGGAAAAAAGCCTGACAAACTAGAAGCAGCCGATACTGACTGGCTCGATAAGACCCCTGAAGAGCGGCACCATGCCATGACATGGATGCAGCGACTTAAGCGAGTCTTCAATATTGATATTGAGGTTTGCGAGCACTGTGGAGGGCATGTCAAAGTGATTGCCAGCATTGAGGATCCGGACATAATCGAGCAGATTCTTAAACATCTCAAACAGAAGGCGGCCAAAGCCGATACTAACCATCACAACCAGCCGCCAGAGCGAGCCCCACCACTGACTCCCAGCCTGTTCGGCCCATCGCAGACTCGTTTATTTAATTGACGCTCCTAAGCTCTCAATCCATGTACTGTCAGCCTTTGCGGCAGGCCGGTGGGGCAACTGTCGGCTAAAGATCCATTCGCCAGGCACTTTTCGGTCAAATCGACCAAAATACGACCTTCTTTGGGCGCTGTGAAGCTAAATTCCGGGGCTTAGGCAATAAAAATGAGCGGCAATTTCGGGTATGCTACTTCATCCGAAGGGTGAAAAGGTGCTTTAAACGTCCTATACGCCTCAATTCGCCTTCAACGTGCCGGTAGCCGTACAAAATCGAAGCGGCAAAGGTGTGTGGCAAGTAAAAGGCGTCATGCTA
>NZ_LWEY01000846.1:0-325 GCF_001634935.1 Oleiphilus sp. HI0043
ATTGTTAATTATTTAAAAGCCTTAATTGAAGATAAGCGTACTGATATTCTGTTTGTAGGTTATCAAGCTGAGGGAACTGCAGGGCGAGATATTCAAACTTACGGGACACGAAATGGCTATGTCGAGCTAGAGGGTAAGCGCTATACGATTAATGCCGCTGTACATACGATCTCGGGTTACTCTGCGCATGCAGGTCAGGAAGACTTGCTGAACTTAGTGCAAGGTATGAATGCTAAGCCTTCAGAAATAAGAATTGTTCATGGTGATGATGACGCGAAGAGGGCTTTAAAACAGGCGCTACGGGAATTATTGGGGGAAGAGGTCA
>NZ_LWEY01000847.1:0-269 GCF_001634935.1 Oleiphilus sp. HI0043
TTGTAGGTTATCAAGCTGAGGGAACTGCAGGGCGAGATATTCAAACTTACGGGACACGAAATGGCTATGTCGAGCTAGAGGGTAAGCGCTATACGATTAATGCCGCTGTACATACGATCTCGGGTTACTCTGCGCATGCAGGTCAGGAAGACTTACTGAACTTTGTGCAAGGCATGAAAGCTAAGCCTTCAGAAATAAGAATTGTTCATGGTGATGATGACGCGAAGAAGGCTTTAAAGCAGGCGCTACGGGAATTATTGGGGGAAGAG
>NZ_LWEY01000848.1:0-647 GCF_001634935.1 Oleiphilus sp. HI0043
GACAACGGGGTCAGACTCGATTGAAACCATCCTGTTGGAATCTAGCGCGAGCGTTGTGATATTCTTCCCTTAACTTAATTGATAAGGACATCACATGAAAATCCTACACCACGGAGCGGTGAATGGCGTAACGGGTTCGTGTCACGAGCTTCGCATTTCTGATAAAAACAGTTCTGAACAACAAGGTATTCTGATTGATTGCGGATTGTTTCAAGGGGCCGAGACCTCTGGGCAGTCGAGTGAAAGCCAGCTTGAAATCGACTTCCCAGTTTCTCATATTAAAGCGCTTGTCGTGACCCATGTTCATATCGATCATGTCGGGCGCATTCCTTATCTTCTCGCTGCTGGCTTTGATGGGCCGATATACTGTTCTGAGCCGTCGGCTGTGCTTTTACCGCTGGTACTGGAAGATGCGGTGAAGATTGGTTTCACCCGTAATAAACAGATGATCCGACAATTTATGTCGGTGCTTAAGCAGCGTATTGTGCCGCTCAAATATGGTGATTTGTATTCAGTCTTTGAAGGTTTAGATATTTGCTTACAGCCAGCAGGTCATATTCTTGGCTCTGCTTATGTTGAGTGTCGTGTGAGTCAAGAGGGTGAAGTGCATCGGCTTGTCTTTTCGGGTGATTTAGGCGCTCCTCACT
>NZ_LWEY01000849.1:0-756 GCF_001634935.1 Oleiphilus sp. HI0043
CTCCAACCGTAACCCGTACAGTCAACATAGATGACTCAACAGCCCCAGTAATTACTTTAATTGGCGATACAAACACCAATCACCAGCTTGGCACAGCCTACGTCGATGCGGGCGCTACAGCATTAGACAATATAGATGGCGATATTAGCTCAAATATTGTTGTTAGCGGTGATACCGTCGATGGAAATACTCAAGGAACTTACACAGTTATCTACAATGTCACTGATTCATCAGGAAATGCTGCAAACCCCATGGTAAGGTTTGTGACGGTAGATGATGTAACACCACCGGTAATCACCTTAGTTGGCAATAACCCAATTAATCATGAAGTGAATACAATTTACACTGACCCTGGTGCCACAGCCACAGATAATACTGACGGCGATATTTCTGCAAACATCGGTGTCAGCGGTACAGTCAATGCAACCGTAATCGGCAGTTATGTACTGAGCTACAACGTGAACGATTCCTCAGGCAACTCTGCTACTACCGTTACCCGAACAATTAACGTTCAAGATACTGGCGCACCTAGCATCACTCTCCTAGGTAGCAGCCCACTTAACCATGAACTAAATACCCCCTATACCGATGCTGGCGCGACTGCAAGCGATGCGCTGGATGGTGATATCTCAACTAACATCATCGTCGGTGGTGCTACCGTAGATTCCAGTGTTACTGGTACCTACGTGATCACCTACGATGTCAGTGACTCCAACGGCAACCCTGCCGTACAGCAAACGCGCACGGTAAATGTGA
>NZ_LWEY01000850.1:0-764 GCF_001634935.1 Oleiphilus sp. HI0043
TTCGTGCTGTTAAGAAATTTGAAAGTGGTGTAGTGAAAGACCCTATTACCGTTGCTTCAAATATGACGGTACGAGAAGTGTTAGAGCTGACGGCAGCTAACAAAATTTCAGGTTTACCGGTTGTTGACGGTAAAGACTTGGTCGGTATTGTCACTGGCCGTGACATCCGCTTTGAAGGCAGTTTGGATACTAAAGTCTCAAGTATCATGACACCTAAAGATAAGCTGGTGACCGTAAAAGAAGGCGCTACTTCAGACGAAATTCGCGAGTTGCTGCATAAGCACAGAATCGAAAAAGTATTAGTGGTTAACGATAGTTTCGAACTAACCGGCCTTGTAACGGTTAAAGATATCCAAAAGTCGCAAGACTATCCAAATGCTTGTAAAGATGAAGCAGGACAGCTCAGAGTTGGTGCTGCTGTGGGTACGGGTGCTGGCACTGAAGAGCGCGTTGATGCATTGGTGCAGGCAGGTGTTGACGTGATTGTTGTCGATACGGCACACGGACACTCTAAAGGCGTTATTGACCGTGTTCGCTGGGTAAAAGAAAACTACCCGCAGGTGCAAGTGGTTGGTGGTAACATCGCAACAGCTGAAGCGGCGATAGCATTGGCTGAAGCAGGTGCAGATGCGGTTAAAGTCGGAATTGGCCCGGGCTCAATTTGTACGACACGAATTGTGGCTGGTATTGGTGTTCCTCAGGTTTCTGCGGTGGCTAATGTTAGTGCAGCTTTGAAAGAGCTTGATGTGCCTGTTATCGCTGAT
>NZ_LWEY01000851.1:0-871 GCF_001634935.1 Oleiphilus sp. HI0043
ACATTGGCCTCATTGTTGATTTGCACCCAAAACTGACCCACTAAAGCCATATATTTGCATCGAATTTTGACCCACGTATAAACCTATCCCTGCTTCAGCAAAGCAGGAGAAAATGGAGTGATAGACGTGGCTCTACTAAGCGTAATTCGACGCTGGCATATTCGGGAGGGACAATCGATTCGATCGATTGCTCGGAAGACCGGATTGTCACGAAATACTGTTCGTAAATACCTCAATAATAGAAATTTAGACCCAAGCTACCCTGCAAGGAAGTCGCCGAGTAAGCTGGATGACTACGAGAAGACCTTAACCTGCTGGCTTCACCGTGAGGTGAAAAAGCATCGAAAGCAGCGTAAGTCAGTCAAGCAGCTATACCAGGATTTAGTACAACTGGGTTACACCGGTTCCTATGATCGTGTTGCTGCGTTTGCACGGCAGTGGCGACAAGAGCAACATGAAGCAAAGAGCACTGCCGCTAAGCGAGTCTATGTTCCACTGACTTTTGCACCAGGCGAAGCATTCCAGTTTGATTGGGGCGAAGATTTCGCCACGATCAATGGTCGGAAGTGCTGCCTTCAAGTTGCTTACTTCAAGCTAAGCAATAGTCGAGCTTTCTTCCTGCGAGCTTATTACAAACAAACGCACGAGATGCTGTTTGATGCACACAATCATGCATTTCGGGTCTTTGGTGGCGTGCCTGAACGCGGCATCTACGACAACATGAAGACTGCTGTGGATAAGGTACGATCAGGTAAACAGCGCGATGTTAATCGCCGATTCCAAACGCTAGTCAGTCATTATCTGTTTGAAGCTGAGTTCTGTAATCCAGCTGCAGGTTGGGAGAAAGGCCAAGTCGAGAAAAAGGTGCGAG
>NZ_LWEY01000852.1:0-417 GCF_001634935.1 Oleiphilus sp. HI0043
AAAACTGTGAAAAACTGGTTATTCTTATCCGCTGCTATTATTTGTGAAGTAATTGCAACATCCAGTCTTAAGTCTAGTGAAGGTTTTACTAAAATCGCCCCATCGCTGCTTGTTATTATTGGCTATGGCGCTGCTTTCTATTTACTTTCACTTACTCTGAAATCAATCCCTGTTGGTATTGCATATGCAGTTTGGTCAGGGCTTGGCATAGTTTTAGTAACTCTAATCGCATGGTTCATGCACGGGCAAAAACTTGACCTTTGGGGGTATGTTGGCATGGGTTTAATCGTTGGTGGCGTTGTTGTTCTCAACTTGCTTTCAAAAACCAGTGCACATTAGTCCAGTATGCATCTAACAAGTTGCACCAGTCGGAAAACCTCCGCTCCGCGGCTTTGTGCATTCGCTTCGCTCATTGTT
>NZ_LWEY01000853.1:0-1266 GCF_001634935.1 Oleiphilus sp. HI0043
TGGATATCTTGAGCTGGGTTCAAAGCAACAGAACCTAGATCAAGAACTGCGTCTTTAACAGCGTAGATGTCACGCATTGAGTGAGCGAAACCGAATGCATTCAATCCGTCTAGACCAGAAGTGTCACCACGATGGTTGTGGATTTTCAGATCGTTGATCTGAACACCAGCGATATCGATGTAAACATCTAAATCAGTGATGTTGAAGTAGCTATCCATGTGGATTTTTGAGTTCGCATCACCGTAACCAGTAGAACCAGTCACAGCATCAGAAGCTTCAGCAGCAGAGATACGACCATTACCATCAGTGTCAGTAGCGCCGAAACCATTACCATTGTTTTCGATATGGATATCTTTGTGACCCAAGTAACCAGCAATGCTTAAGTCACTGATCAAAGTAGTAGTTTGTGCTGTAGGATGTGTAAGGATGTTTGTAGCTGAATCATATGTGCCTTCACCAGCGCCATAAGAAGAATCAGCAATACCGATAGCATCGATTGTATACTTGAAATCAACTGCAGTGATAGCACCGTCGATAACTTCTTGAGTTGAGAAACCAGCAAGTGCAGTAGCGCCGCCAGCGATAAGAGCATCAGCATCGATAAGCGCAGCTAGTGGGTCAGTTGCGATTTCGTGAATCAACAAGTCACCGTCTTCGATACCAACACGACCCTTAACGAATGTTCCGCCAAGTGCACCAGCAACTGCTTGAACAACAGATACACCAGGAGCAGCCTGTACATTGTTAGATTCTAGCTGCTTCAAAGATGCGCCACCAGCGTTAGCTTCGATACCGCCAGCCAAACCAGCTAGACGGCCATCATCTACAGCACCGTATGCTAGAGCCAATGCTGCTAGACCTTCTGCGCCGTAAAAATCAGACAAACCACGATCTAAGATGTTTTCGCCAGTAGCAGCAGAACCAGCAATATCGATGTTCATACGGATATTGTCAAGCATGTCAGTGTCGTTTGCTAGGTTAGCGTCACCAGTGTTTGCGTTACCGCCAATAGTGATACCGTTGATGAATAGGCTACCAGCATCTTTATACATGAACTGACCGATAGATACTTTAGTTTCTAAATCGATAGTTAAACCAGCTTGACCAGTTAATTCACCCATTGTTGAATCATCAAGAGCTTTTAATTCTGCTTGTGCGCCCGCTGCTACTGCTGCGATTGCGGATGCTAATGCTATTTTCTTCAGGCCTTTCATATTAGTTACCTAAGTTTTGGGTTCGCATACTTTAGGTTCTGCCCAACTGAAA
>NZ_LWEY01000854.1:0-363 GCF_001634935.1 Oleiphilus sp. HI0043
AGGCGGCCTGGTGCCAAAGCAACAGAACCTAGATCAAGAACTGCGTCTTTAACAGCGTAGATGTCACGCATTGAGTGAGCGAAACCGAATGCATTCAATCCGTCTAGACCAGAAGTGTCACCACGATGGTTGTGGATTTTCAGATCGTTGATCTGAACACCAGCGATATCGATGTAAACATCTAAATCAGTGATGTTGAAGTAGCTATCCATGTGGATTTTTGAGTTCGCATCACCGTAACCAGTAGAACCAGTCACAGCATCAGAAGCTTCAGCAGCAGAGATACGACCATTACCATCAGTGTCAGTAGCGCCGAAACCATTACCATTGTTTTCGATATGGATATCTTTGTGACCCAAGTAA
>NZ_LWEY01000855.1:0-783 GCF_001634935.1 Oleiphilus sp. HI0043
CTTAACGACTACAGTGCGCTTGTAACAGCAGTGTTGCTGGGGATTGCTCTGCCTCCTTTTGCGCCTTGGTGGGTATCTTTGGTAGCGACAGCATTTGCTATTGTTTTTGCCAAGCACTTATACGGAGGAATGGGGTATAACCCCTTTAACCCGGCAATGGTGGGTTATGCTTTGGTGCTGGTATCTTTTCCTGTAGCGATGACGACCAATTGGGCAACACCGCAGACTTTATTGGACTCTCCAGCAACGCTGGGAGCAACGCTTGATGCAATATGGGGTGGTACCATAGCAGATGGTTATAGTGGGGCGACGCCTTTGGATGTCTATAAGCATGAAATTGCACACTCTACTGCGGATGTCGTTCTGCAAAATCCGGTATTTGGTGCCGGATTTTCCTTGGGTTGGGAATGGGTAAATCTGATGTTCCTGGCAGGTGGCCTGGTGTTACTTGTGAAAAAGATCATACCTTGGCAGACGCCTTTGGGAGTAATCCTTGGCTTGGCCTTGCCAGCNCTTGTCTTGGGCTATGATGCAGACCAGTTCGCACCGCTTAGCCTGCATATGCTGTCTGGTGCGACCATGCTGGGAGCTTTCTTTATAGCAACGGATCCCGTTACCTCATGTACCACGACTCGTGGCCGTTTGATTTTTGGTATTGGTATCGGTTTACTGACCTATATTATTCGCGTTTATGGTGCATACCCTGATGCCTTTGCTTTCGCTGTGCTATTGATGAATTTTGCAGCACCCCTGATTGATGTTTATACGCAGCCAAGAACTTAT
>NZ_LWEY01000856.1:0-519 GCF_001634935.1 Oleiphilus sp. HI0043
CATCAACATACGGCGAATATCAGGATGCACGATTAGTGGGTCAGCAGCCTTTTCAGGTTGAGCCGGGCCTGTTGCCGCTCTACCCTGAATTCGATCCAATGCATACTCAACAGCATTCTGGTATGAACGCTCAGCAGCACCTAAGCCCTGAATACCAACACTCAAACGCTCGTAGTTCATCATTGTGAACATTGCGTTTAGACCTTGGTTAATCTCACCAACCAACCAGCCTTGAGCGCCGTCAAAGTTCATGACACAGGTTGCAGAAGCTTTGATACCCATTTTATGCTCGATAGAGCCAACCGTTACATTATTGTTCTCGCCAACAACGTTGTTCTCATCAACCTTGTTTCTTGGAACCAAGAACAGAGAAATACCTTTAGGGCCGGCAGGCGCATCAGGAAGCTTAGCGAGGACCAAATGAATAACGTTTTCAGAAAGATCTTGGTCACCACCTGTAATGAAGATCTTAGTACCTGTGATCGCGTAGCTACCGTCACCGTTGTCTTCAGCTTTAGT
>NZ_LWEY01000857.1:0-436 GCF_001634935.1 Oleiphilus sp. HI0043
ATGAGCAAGAGAAGTTCCTGGTGCACGATATTCAACTGAGCCTCGATCTGGCTGAAGCGTTTTATCAGATGAAAGAGTATAAACTGGTGCTTTGGTTAGCACGTGAAGCGCACCAACGATTTGACTCGTGCCCGGAATTGGCGAAGTTATATTTACTAGCCGCTAAGACTATTCTTTCGAAGTCCAAGACACCGGAAAAAGCACGTGCATTCTTGCACTATATTGACGAGAACTTTCCGGATACCGAGTTTAAGGAAGCCGCAAGGCGCTTGCTAGAACACCTTGACTCACATTAACTGAGCCGATCATTGATGGCATTGAGTATTTGCCACTTCTTCCCACACCACTGTGGGGCAAGCAGAATGTCTTGCGAGGCTGTTCCGGTTAGCCGGTGAACGATTACGTTTTTAGGAAGGCGCTCAAGCATTTTGACCAC
>NZ_LWEY01000858.1:0-517 GCF_001634935.1 Oleiphilus sp. HI0043
ATGGAATGCTGGCTTTGAGCACAGGCTGTGTGAAAACTCGTATTTCAAATAGATCTAGCTTTATTTCGTTCACAACAAACAGCACAGGGCTACAGTCATGTATCTGGCGCCGATGTTTGATTTTTGTGATTACCAGCCTTTTTAGAATAGTCCGCTCATACAAGCCAAATAGCGCCTCAACAGGAAGCTGCAATCAGATTAAGCCTAGGATGCATTGGTCATCAAAGCTTTGATTAAGCCGCTGACACCAAAAATTGTGATCATTCGTCTAAGATTGTAGGCCAGGACATGCAAGTCCATTTCAATGCTGACCCCCTTAAATCTTCTGGTGAGTAGCTGTGTTGCGCCCATCCATAATTTAATTGTACCGAATGGGTGTTCGACGGTTTGTTGTCTGATCACCATGCTGTCAGGTTTGGACTCCAGAAGCTCGGTCATCTTTTCAATGCGACTAGCATGCTCCCAACGACGAATTGTTCGGGGAGTGGCTGTTTTGGTGCATTGGGTTTGCAGGCTG
>NZ_LWEY01000859.1:0-400 GCF_001634935.1 Oleiphilus sp. HI0043
CCTGCGTTCAGTATCGGCCGCACTCAGGAGCTATTGTATGAACTTGAGTCATTGATCTATGAGCTTAAAGATAAAGCCGATCAGGGGGCGCTGAATTGGGCTGAGCTTGAAGTGATAGTCGACTCACCTTTGGCCAACGACTTTACTGATACCTACCGACAACTAAAACCTTTTTGGGATGCAGAGGCTCAAAGTCGGGTAGCCGAGGGTCGACACCCTCTGTCATTTGAAAATTTACTCACGATAGATGATCATCAAACTCACCTCGACACAGTGAATTATTTAGCAAAGACGGCTCGCCCAGCCATTGTGATCGCCGCTAGCGGTATGTGTGCTGGTGGACGTATTGTTAATTATTTAAAAGCCTTAATTGAAGATAAGCGTACTGATATTCTGTTTG
>NZ_LWEY01000860.1:0-241 GCF_001634935.1 Oleiphilus sp. HI0043
ATATTGATTTAGGAGCACGGCGAATGTCCGATAAAAATAAGCTTGTTATCTTTGATACGACCCTACGAGATGGCGAGCAAAGCCCCGGTGCATCGATGACCAAGGCAGAGAAATTGAGAATTGCTCGTGCACTTGAGAAGATGCGTGTTGATGTTATTGAAGCGGGGTTTGCGATTGCAAGTCCGGGCGACTTTGAGTCGGTTAAATCTATCGCTGATACAATAGTAGATTCTCGAATATG
>NZ_LWEY01000861.1:0-11928 GCF_001634935.1 Oleiphilus sp. HI0043
CTCTAGAGAAGAAAAAGGCTCTAGAGAAGAAAAAGGCTCTAGAGAAGAAAAAGGCTCTGGAGAAGAAAAAGGCTCTAGAGAAGAAAAAAGCTCTGGAGAAGAAAAAGGCTCTGGAGAAGAAAAAGGCTCTAGAGAAGAAAAAAGCTCTAGAGAAGAAAAAGGCTCTGGAGAAGAAAAAGGCACTGGAAAAGAAAAAAGCACTGGAACTTGAAGAAGCCCTAAAAATCAAAGAGCGTGAATTGGCTCGACAAGCTCAAGAGAAAGTCTTACTGGAAAAGATGCGTAAGCTTGAAGAGGATCGACTTTTAGAAGCAAAAGCTGCTGAAGAAAAGGCGCGCCAAGCTGAGCTCGAAGCCGCGCATGCCTTTGAAGTGAGTGAGGTCGAGCGTTTTATGGCTGCAATTAAACGTAAGGTGCAAACCAGATGGCGTATTCCTCCCAAATCAACCGGTTTAAGCGTCACCTTAACAATAGAGCTTTTACCAAGCGGTGAGTTAAAAGCGGTTGGGATTAAAAGTACTAGCGGAAACCCGGTCTATGATCGCTCAGCAGAGCATGCTGCTAGCAGCATTAGTACCTATCCTGTTCCTGATGATGTAAATATATTTGATCGGCACTTTCGTAAGTTCTCGATGCGATTTTCACCTGTTGATTAGTGAACGTTTTTTAGATAAATGTTCTTGTGACGAAATTCTGAGGTTTGAATGAAGAAGTTTCTAATACTGATATTAACTGCATTTGTATCGGCAGCAGTAAATGCCGAGCTTGTAATCGAAATAGAGGTGGGCTCGGCAAGTGCTCAGCCTATTGCGATCGTTCCGTTTGCAAATAAAAATGCATCGCCATTGCCTGAGGATGTATCCAAAATTATTGCAAACAATCTTCAACGAAGTGGTGATTTTGATACCTTGCCGACCTCGCGTATGCTCGGCTTACCTGAACGCTTCGACCAGGTGCACTTCAGAGACTGGCGTAGGCTAGGGCAGAGTTATATTGTTGTTGGGAGTGTCACGCATCAAAATGGTTCTAAGCAGGTAATAGTAGACTATGAACTTGTTGATATCTTTACTCAAAAATCTCTCATTAGCGAGCGAGTAAAAGCAAGCCCTACAAGCCTTAGAAAAACAGCGCATTATATTAGTGACCGTGTGTATCAGCAGATTACGGGTGTCCAAGGCGTGTTTTCTACCAAGATCGCATATATAACCGTTAAAGAGTTAACCAACAAGCAGCGTCAGTACCGCCTAAATGTTGCAGATGCTGATGGGAAAGGGGCTTATACACTGTTTACTAGTCGCGAGCCTATGTTGTCTCCTTCATGGTCTAATGATGGGCAGCACCTGACTTACGTGTCTTATGACTCTGGTCGCCCAGCAATTTACATTCAGCATGTGATTTCAGGAAATCAAAGAAAGGTGACCTCGTTTAAAGGCTTGAATGACTCGCCTATGTGGTCGCCAGATGATTCCTCTCTGGTAATGACCTTGTCGAAAGATGGCAACGCCGAGTTATATAGTTATGACTTGGCTCGTGATCGCACTGAGCGATTAACATTCGACTCAGGTATTGATACCGAGGCAAGCTGGTCACAGGACGGTAAAAGTGTCGTATTTACAAGTGACAGGGGCGGGAGCCCACAGGTTTATCGTATGTCTCTGAGAGATCGTATTCCGGAGCGCTTGAGCTTTGTTGGGAAGTATAATACCAGGCCTCGCTACAGCCGCGACGGTAATAGTATTTTTTACGTCCACAAAAGTACCGAGCCGGGTGATCAAGGTTTTCATATTGCAGAAATAGATATCGAGACGGGGGATCAAAGAATTCTCACCTCAACATCGCTGGATGAGTCGCCAAGTGTTTCACCAAATGGGCGTATGATTATATATTCGACCTTGCGCGGTGGTAGCAAAGTTTTAGCGGTGGTATCGGTTGATGGTGGTGCGAAATATTTTTTACCATCTAATAAGGGCGATGTGCTGGAGCCTGCCTGGTCACCTTTTTTGTAGATTATTAATTATTGGATATAAACCGGTAAAAATAAAAGCTTTTCGCTAAAACCCGCTTGTGTTTTATAGTGCATCCGGTAAGCTTTGTATGATAATAAGTCAAATGATTTTAGTGTGAAAAGCGTACGATTTGACAAAGAATACTTGAATCCCCACCAAAAAAATGAAGGTAAGATGATGAAATTAAATTCGATCAAGCTGTTCCTGGCGCTTATTTTTTCGATTTTAGTACTAACTGGTTGTGAAAGCTTAAGTACTGAAGATGAGTTCACTGCAGACGAAGTTCCAGCTGCACAAGACGAAAACCAATCTGAAGACAGTGCTTCAACCGGCGGTACAGTTTCAGGTGCACCAGACGCTGATCAAATTAGTGTTGAAGAGCAGGCTGCTCAAAGAGCTAAAGAAGCTGCTATGGCCGAGCAAGCCGCTTTGCGTGAAATGAGAACTTTTTACTTTGAGTTTGACCAGTCAACTGTTAAGTCTGAGTCACGTCCTGCATTGGCAGCTCACGCGGCTTACTTATCTGCTAACCCATCGTCAAAAGTTGTGATTGAAGGTCACTGTGATGAGCGTGGCACTAAGGGTTACAACGTTGCATTAGGTGAGCGTCGTGGTAACTCGATTGCTAAATTCCTAATTGTAAATGGTGTTTCTAAAGCTCAAATTGAAGTAGTTAGCTACGGTGAAGAACGTCCTGCAAATGCTGGCCATAACGAAGCAGCATGGGCTCAAAACCGAAGAGCTTATATTGAGTATCAATAATCATTATGATGATTGATAAGACTCTCGCGCGGAGCTGTTTTTCAGCTCCGGCGCTATTACCAGTTACCCTCCTGTCCTTTCTTGTTATTTCTGCTCCTCTTTCTGCGCGAACACTAATTTTTCAGTCAGAACAAAACAATTCTGCGCCCGAAGCGTCAGCGCCTGCTGAACAAACAGCGTTGCCTTCGGCTCGGCCTGTTAGTGCGCCTGTCGCACTGCCGGTTCAAAGCTCTGCAAATAGTGAATTGTTTTTTATGATCGAGGAATTGCAGCAGCAGCTTAAGGCTCTTAGAGGTGTTGTAGAAGAGCAAGCTAATGAGATACGTCACTTAAAGCGAAATGCGAAGGCTAGATATCTTGACCTGGACTCAAGAGTGTTGGCTTTGTCCAAGCAAGCCAAGTCAAGTGGGTCGAGTTCTACTGTTTCCAATACATCCTCAGTCGTTTCGCCTAGCCTAAGTGTGAATGGAGAGTCAGAAGGTACGAAAGCAAGTGTTGTTACTGATGTCGCTGTCGAGCCCAAAAAAGCCAGTTCGGCTGAAGCAAAGCAGGCATATCAAGAGGCTTATGGGCTTATCAAAGACAAAAAGTTTGACGAGGCGGTTACAAGTTTCTACACGTTTATCGAGAAATACCCAGATGGGCCTTTAACAGGTAATGCCTATTATTGGTTGGGAGAGATTTACTTAGTCTTACCTCAGCTAGAGCAGGCTAGACAAGCTTTCTCTATCGTTGTGCAGGCATACCCTGGTCACAGTAAGGTTGCTGACTCTCTATTTAAGCTTGGTGTGGCATATGATCGCTTACAGAACCCGACTGAGTCTCAAAGATACTTAAGTGAGGTTCAAAAGCAATTTCCTGATAGTACCGCTGCCAAACTAGCAAAAAGTTATAAGATCAATCGCTAAGCGACTGAATTTTATAGATTTTTCGTATAATTTTATAAAACTGTAAAACTAATGTAATTTTTTTGAAATTGCGCTTGTTATTTTCTTAAAAATCATTACTATATGCGCCTCATCGGGTCGTTAGCTCAGTTGGTAGAGCAGTTGGCTTTTAACCAATTGGTCGCAGGTTCGAATCCTGCACGACCCACCATTTTTCTCCGCTGTTCTAATGTAGAGAAGTTGGTGGCAACAGAGCCGATCGATGAGCATAAAATGTTGAAAAACATTGTCTAAACTTGATGTTACTAGCATCGCTAGTTCACAAGATTCCAGCGGGTCGTTAGCTCAGTTGGTAGAGCAGTTGGCTTTTAACCAATTGGTCGCAGGTTCGAATCCTGCACGACCCACCATTCCCTTCGAAAGTCCGCTGTCCCAATATTTCCAGCTAATTCATTAGTTTTAACATATAGTCATTTGTTAGTCTGCGCTCGCTGCTTCGATCTGCTTGCGTTGGTACTCAATCAATTATAGATTTTACTGTCACAAGGATTATACTATGGCACCCAAATTTTAGGTGCAGCTTCACATTAGTGTATTGTGTGTTTGAGTGGCTTCTAGTTAGTAAGAAAAATAGATTCGAACTTTAGATATATCTTTAGATAGGAACGACATGGCAAGTATTGAAGATCGCGTTTTGGTTCAAGAGCATTTAGCGCATGAGCATCTCTCGGCTAGAGAATTAGATCAGGCCAAGGTTGCAGATTACAAAGAGAAGATTAAATCGCTACTTAAAGAAAAGAACGCCGTTATCGTTGCGCATTACTATACAGATCCTATTGTACAGGCATTGGCTGAAGAGACTGGGGGATGCATTTCAGACTCTCTAGAGATGGCGAGGTTTGGTAAGGAACACTCAGCTGAGACTCTGTTGGTTGCTGGTGTGCGCTTTATGGGCGAAACGGCAAAGATACTCAGCCCGGAAAAAACTGTACTAATGCCAACGCTCGAAGCGACTTGCTCACTAGATATTGGCTGCCCGATTGAACAGTTTGAAGAATTTTGTGACCAGCACCCTGATCGAACTGTCGTTGTTTACGCTAACACGTCCGCCGCTGTTAAAGCCCGTGCAGATTGGGTAGTCACCTCAAGCATGGCCTTAGAGCTTGTAAGTTATCTTGATAAACGTGGTGAAAAGATACTGTGGGGGCCTGATCAGCATTTAGGTAACTACATAGAGAAGCAAACAGGGGCTGACATGGTAATGTGGCAGGGTTCTTGTATTGTTCATGAGGAGTTTAAGGGGCAGGGTATAAAGGACCTTATGAAGGTTTACCCTGATGCCGCGGTACTTGTGCATCCGGAATCTCCGCAAAGTATGGTTGAACTTGCTGATGCGGTCGGTTCAACGACTCAGCTTATCAAAGCGTCGCAAGAGTTGCCGAATCAAGAATTTATCGTCGCTACAGATAACGGTATCTTCTATAAAATGCAGCAGTTGTCGCCTGAGAAAGTCTTTATCGAAGCGCCCACTGCCGGTTCTGGAGCGACCTGCCGATCCTGTGCACATTGCCCGTGGATGGCAATGAACGACCTGGAAAATATGTACTTGGCATTAAGTGAGGGGAGTGGCGAAGTAGAGGTCGACTCCGAATTAAGAGCTGGTGCACTTAAGTCCCTTCAGAGAATGCTAGACTTCTCAGCTACGTTGTAAATAACTTTGGCTTTCCATTCACCCTGTTTGCGCGTTTAAAACAGCGGGTTTTCTTTGATGGCATAGAAGAGGTCCAGTCTTGACTGGATCTTAAGTTCATCAAGCTCACTTGTGGTTTTTTTCAAGGCAAGGCTAAGCTGCTCGATAGCTTGATTCATTCTAGCGGTAAGGTAGAAATATTCTGCTCGTGCTTGGTGCAAATGCGCGATATCACCAGCGAGCCCCGCTACCTCAGCAAGTAAGTACCAAATCTCGGGGTCTTCAGGGTAACGTAGGCTCATTTTAGTGAGTAGATGATTCGATTCCTTAATTTTGTTTGCATCAAGATACGCTTTTGCCAGCGCTCGAGATAAAGAGTAGTTGTGAGGGTTCCTGCTTAATTGTTGCTCAAGGGTGCTGATTGCATCGGTGTGGCGGCTGGCATTGGATAATGCTTGCGCATAGATGGTGTTGATCGATATCTGGTTAGGATACTGCTCTAATAGTTTTTCCAGAAGCTCAATCGTTTTGAGGGGCTTGGTTTTTAGGTGAGCATAGGCAAGGCCAAATGTCGCGGTACTAATTTGTGTCGTATTACCCTTTTGCAGAATATTGTTGAAGTATTCAACTGCAGCTTGCCTGGATTCCGCATAGTCACTAATGATCATGTTTTTACTAAAGTGAAAGTCAATGTCATCTCGATAGCGTGCTCTGGGGTACTGCTCAGCCCTCCCTCGCGTATCACTAATTCGCGTATCGGACAGAGGGTGTGTTGATAGATATTCTGGGAGGCTCTCTGCTCTGAGCCCTGTTTGTTTGTACATGCGTTCAAACATCTTTGGCATTGCTCGCGGGTCGAAAGCTGAGTTTGCTAAAATCTTAATACCTAGGCGGTCAGCCTCTTGTTCGTTTTTGCGTGAAAACTTTAGTTGTTTCTCTGCACTAAGTGCCTGAGTGCTTGCCAGTGCAGCGACGCCAGCTTCTGAACCAGCTGTCGCAGCAATAATTGCGCTTGCCAGAAAGCCGGCGAGTGTCAGTGGCGCCGCGAGCTTTTGTCGTTCGAGCATGCGGGCGTAGTGTCGTTGGCTGAGGTGGGCGAGTTCGTGAGCAATAACGGATGCAAATTCTTGTTCGGTATTGGCGTTAAAGAATAACCCTGCGTTTACGCCAATAATGCTACCAGGTACTGCAAAGGCATTTAGGCTTGGATTGTCGACAATTGTAATGGTGAAGTCGCGATCGATTACGGCAGAGTTTGGCGCGAGTTTATATACAAGGTTGGTGAGGTATTCGGTGACTAAAGGATTATCATAGGCTTGGGTGTGGCGTCTAAATGTGCGCAACCAAGCGTTGCCTAGGGCTTTTTCTTGCTGGATTGAAACGAGGTTTGACGAGCTATTGCCAAGGCTAGGGATTGTATCAGTGCTCGAGTCTGCGTGAGTGCTCGATATTAGTAAGCAGAGTAGTAAAAAGCTAAGGCTTTGTCGTCGTGGCATCTTCGATTGTATTGTATGGTGTGTTAGGTTCTTAGATATAGGCCGAATTCGGAGCAGATGCAAGTGAATACTTTGTCAGAATGAACTAGGGTGGCAGCTGTCTGAGATTAGCTTGTATAACCTCCTGTCGCTGCTATAAGATGTTCTTTCCTTGGGTTTTGTTTTTATTGATAGGTAGTTATGCAATTCGATTATTTAGTAGATGCTTCTGGTGAGGCCTGTCCGATGCCGTTGCTCAAAGCTAAACAGCAATTAAATAAGATGTCGGCTGGTGAATGTGTCAAAGTGATCGCCACTGATAAGGGCTCCGTTAGGGATTTCGCTTCGTTTATAGCTTTAACAGCTCATGAGTTAATCGAATCTTCTGAAGAAGACTTAGAATCGTCGCGCTTTGTGTACTATATTATTAAGCGCTAAGGCGTTTCATTCCCGCTTAGTATTCTAATTTATGGGCATTGATTTTAGTAAGTGTCCGGTTTCAAACCTCTTTTAGGCAAATTTATGCTCCAGGTATTACGGTCTTGGGTTGACCGATATTTTTCAGACGAAGAAGCTGTTGTGCTTTTGATTTTAATCGGCGCAAGTTTGGTGTTTATATCGCTTTGGGGCGACATTATGGCGCCGGTTATTGCCAGCGTTATCCTCGCATATGTGCTTCAAGGCTTTATTGCTTATCTCGTGTCCAAGGGAATGAACAATAAGGCTGCGATTTACAGTTCTTATATATTATTCCTAGGGGTAGTGTTCGGTTTTATATTTTCGGTAATGCCGTTGGTATGGCGACAGCTCTCATCGTTGGTCGGAGATGCGCCCAATATTCTTAACAATCTTAAATCTCATATTTTTACCCTACAAGAAGATTATTCTCATATTATTACTATATCGGAGCTTGATGCCTTAGTTCAGCAGGCTACAGGAGAGGTTGCTAATTTCGGTCAGTGGTTAGTGTCACAATCTATTGAGGGTGTTCCCGTGTTTATCACGGCTATGATCTATTTGATTGTCGTGCCCTTGTTGGTTTTTTTCTTTGTTAAAGACAGAGACTCAATCGTTAACTCTATTGTCGGTATCTTGCCCAAGAATAGGCGCTTAATGACTCAGGTTTGGGAGGAGATGAATCTCCAGTTCGCAAACTATGTTCGAGGAAAGTTTGTTGAAATCGCGGTTGTAGGTGGAACAACATATATTGGCTTTATTTTTATGGGTCTTAATTATGGGGCTCTATTGGCTATTCTGGTTGGCTTATCTGTTGTTATTCCTTACATTGGTGCCATATTGGTGACAATACCCGTAGCGCTCATTGCCTTATTCCAATTTGGCCTGCATGAAGAGTTTTACTACGTCATGCTAATTTTTCTGGTGATTCAGGTGATCGATGGAAACGTTCTAGTTCCATTGCTATTTTCAGAGGTTGTTAATCTTCACCCAGCGGTAATAATTGTATCGGTATTATTTTTTGGTGGTATCTGGGGGGTGTGGGGCGTGTTTTTTGCCATCCCTCTGGCTACGATGATAAAGGCTGTTGTCACTGCCTGGCCAAGAAGAGGGGGAGTAGAAACTTCTATCTAAACTAGCGAAATTTAGTAATAGTGGCGCTTGTTATGGCGCCACTTCTTTTGACTAGAGACTTTTGCAAGCCTTGAGTACTTCAGCAACATGGCCTTTGACTTTTACTTTGCGCCATTCCTTAACAAGAGTGCCTTCTGCATTGATGATAAAGGTGCTGCGTTCAATTCCCATATATTCTTTGCCGTAAAGCTTTTTAAGTTTAATTACGTCAAAAAGCTTACAAAATTCTTCTTCCGGATCACTGATTAACTCAAAAGGGAATTCATGTTTCTTTTTAAAGTTCTCGTGAGTGCGCATAGAGTCTCTTGAAACACCTAGAATCTGAGTGTTGCAGGCTTCAAATTCTTTAATTGAGTCCCTGAACTCCTGGCCTTCAGTTGTGCAGCCTGGCGTGTTGTCTTTTGGGTAAAAATAAATAACCGTATTTTTGCCCTTTAAGCTGTCATTCGTTATCTCTGTTTCTGACGTTGCTGCGGCAGTGAAGGCACCGACCTTTTCGTTTAAAGTTACCATTTTATGCGTAGCCCTTAGTTGCTGTGTAGTGTTAAGTTAAATAAGTTTGCTAGCGCAAAGGTTCAATGATCGCGTCGAGGTTACGTTCGTCGCAAAAGTCCATAAACTCATCTCTCAAGCTAGCAATGTGAGTATCAGCTGACAGTCGAATTGTCATTGATAGATTAAACATTTGTGTACCGGTGTGCGGGGCACTGTAGGTTCCGGTTTGCAAATCATCAATGTTTATATTCTGAGAGGAAAAGTACTGTGCAATCTCGTGAACGATACCCGGGTTATCCAATGCAACAACGCTAACCGTATACGCTAGTGCAGGGTGGCTGTCCCGCTGCTGTGTTTGCTTCGCAGTGGTGGTAAGACCAAGTGACTCGGACAGTGCTGGTAGGCTCGCTTCAAGTTTTGCTATAGCATCCCAAGCGCCGGAAACCATCATTATCACGGCGAATTCGCCCCCGAGCACTGTCATTCTACTGTCTATGATATTGCATTGGTTGGTCGAGCAGGCTTTTGCTAGCTCATTAACGATACCTGGCTTGTCGGTGCCAATAGAAGAAATAACCAAAAAGTTTGGTTTGTGATCTGTATTGCCCATAATTTCGCCTTAGTTGAGTGGGTTGTTGGACGATATTTTTGTTTCTTTGCCATATAGTAAGGCATGTTTACTTGTGAAAAAACCATCTCGGCATTAACATACGCGATTGTTTTTACTTTGTACCGTTTCAGTATCTGTTTTTGAGTAAAAAGTGCGCAGATATTTTCTTGGAGATCAATATGATTGAAGGCAGCATTGTTGCCCTGGTAACGCCCATGTTTGAAGACGGAAGTCTTGATTGGGAACGTTTGGATTCCCTGCTGGACTTCCATGTCGAAAAAGGAACTAATGCTATTGTTGCTGTTGGTACCACTGGTGAGTCTGCAACGCTCGACCCTGCAGAGCATTGCAGCGTTATCGATCATATAATTAAACGTATTGCTGGAAGAATTCCTGTTATCGCTGGCACAGGCGCAAACTCTACTTCAGAGGCTATTGAACTCACGCGTGAAGCTAAGAAGCTTGGTGCTGATGCATGCTTGCTGGTGGCGCCATATTACAACAAGCCTACTCAAGAAGGCCTATACCTTCATCATAAAGCGATTGCTGAAGCAGTAGAAATTGATCAGATTCTTTACAACGTACCGGGTCGAACAGTTGTTGATATGCAGAACGAGACGGTTCTTCGTTTAGCTGATGTACCTAATATTGTCGGCATTAAAGACGCCACAGGTGATATTGCTCGTGGCAGTGAACTCATCAAGTCCTTAAATGGCAAAATGCCGGTCTATTCGGGTGATGATGAAACTGCTTATAAGTTGATCTTGGCGGGTGCCAAAGGCAATATTTCAGTTACAGCTAATGTACTTCCTGCTGAGATGAGTCAGCTTTGTCGCCTAGCGCTTGATGGTAAGGCTGAGCAAGCTCAAACTTTGAATGATCAGTTGGCGTCAGTTCACGAAGCAATGTTCGTTGAAGCTAACCCCATACCTGTTAAGTTCGCGTTAAATAGAATGGGTCTGATTGGCTCAGGTATTCGCTTGCCATTGACTGAGCTAAGCAAACAATATCATTCGCAAGTAGAGTCTGCGTTAACAGCGAAAAAACTGATTTGATGAGTGATATAACTATTAAAATTATTGCCCGTCGGGCCTTACTGGTTTTTTCTGCTTTCGCATTAACGGCATGTGGGCTGATCAAAGACAGATCTGGGGAGTACAATGCTGCTGAGACAAGCCAAAGGATTACTGTGCCGGAGGGGTATTCAGATCTAAAAATTGGTTCTCGTTATCCTATTCCGAACGTTGATCGTAAAGCGGCCAGTTCTGATCAGGAGGGTTATGAGCTACCTAAACCTCCAAATGCTACGGCAGCTTTAAGTGCAGATCCATATTTGGTTGAGTCAATTGAAGATCAGACCTGGCTGCGCTTGTACTCTTCGCCAGGAAAAGTTTGGCCAATGCTCGATTTTTTTTGGCAAGAGCAGGGCGTAAAAACTAGCCAGCAGTTAATCCAGCAGGGTTATGTAATGACTCAGGCTATTGCCGAAAGCTCACCGTTGTATGAGCTTGTGCGTGAGTCCGGGATGACAGGGCAGGTTGCTTTACTGGCAAACTTACTTCAAGGTGTTAGGCGCAATACTGCCGAGCTACAGGTGAAGCTAGTGCCAGCGGGAGGTGTTCTTACTGAAGCCTCATGGAGTAAGGCTGCATCTTTACCTAAGGTTGAAACAAAGATACTAAATGCGGTTGGCGAGTTTGTTAGTTCAGATGTCCAGCGAAATAGACACTCCCTACTTGCAAATGACATTAGTGGTGAACCACGTGTTTTTTTGCTAGAAGATGATCAAGGCGGAAAGTACCTAAAGCTAAACCTTAGTTACCTTCGGTCATGGAGAGAAGTAGGTAAAGCGCTTAAAGCTTCAGAGGTGCTGGTTTCTGATATAGATCAGTCGCAAGGAAAGTACTTTGTCAGTTATTTAAGTCGAGATGAGCTGGATTCATGGTTTTCGACGGAAGAGCATCGTCAAGAAAAAGCTAAAGAGCATAACTTCTCTATCGAGATATCCGGCAGCGCACTCGAACAGGCTGATGCCTATGAGGTTCGAGTCAAGGCCTTGAATGATAGCTTTGACTCCAATACAGCTACCGAACTATTAACGATTATTTTTGAACACATATCATGATTTGATATGTGTTTATTGCCTAAATAGCTGCGATATCATTGCTCATTAAAACACTATAGAAATTTTTCAATACTATTGCTCTTAATCTTAGAGCCACTCTCGGGAGTTTCCTTTTTATGCAAAAGCAGAAAGAACTTTACGCTGGTAAAGCAAAATCAGTTTATACCACAGAAGATCCAAACAAATTTGTTCTTTTGTTTAGAGACGATACCTCTGCTTTTGATGGCGAGAAAATGGAGCAGCTGAATCGAAAGGGCATGGTAAATAATAAGTTTAACGCTTTTATCA
>NZ_LWEY01000862.1:0-429 GCF_001634935.1 Oleiphilus sp. HI0043
GATGATCAACATGGAACGCTCTGTCTGTGCAATACTTTGCACCTCTCGCATCCCTACAGCACATTGCTTTGCAAGTTCCAACCAATGCACCATAAAACGCTGCTGCACCACCAAGTAACGCGATAGTTTGGGCATAAACTCTATGGGGATAACTTGAGCAAGGCCCTGGGCATTCTTACGCAGCATCTCGACGACAGCATGACATATATCACGATCAACCGCCTCTGATTCAGCCTGAATTAAAGGAATTAACTGAGAAGGCCCATAACCTCTCGGACGCAATTTTTTTCGATAGGCTTCATCAAGCATAACAGCAAGACCAACAACCTGAGCATCGAGACTATGCTTATCTCCGATAATGCCTTGCGGCCAGCCTGAACCGTCTTTACGTTCTTTATGCTCTTTGACTGCACGCCCTACCCGCTCGGA
>NZ_LWEY01000863.1:0-751 GCF_001634935.1 Oleiphilus sp. HI0043
CCATTTATCGCTGGTATACATTCACAGGAAGATCATCAAGAGGCACTTTTGCTTATGGATGAACTTATTGAGGACTATGATGCAAACTTGCTTCTTATTGATGTCTTGTGGGCAAAAATTCATGCGTATGAAGAAGAAGCCCCTGAGTTTCATGATTTTAACACTAGTATCGAGTCTAAAGATGCAGGCGCATCCATGTTGCGATTGCTGATGGATCAGCATAACTTAACTATGTCAGATTTTAAAAATGAGATTGGCCCGAAAAGTTCAGTATCTATGATATGTAGCGAGAAGAGGTCACTTACTAAAGAGCATATTGAAAAACTTTCAAGACGTTTCGAAATCAGTCCGTCGTTATTTTTCTGACCAGGCTGTACAGTTAATCTTTAAAGTGTCCAATAAGATCTATTATTGGACATAGTGTATGAGTTAATCTAGTCTTTACTCATAAAGCGTTAAGTCCTATGGCAACTCCAAGATCAATCCCTTTATTCCCAGCATACAACGAGCTTAAAGACTTTGACTGGCGTGATTACCCACAGCTAGATCAGTTTTTCAACGACAACCCTAAGTGGTGCCGTGAACACTGGGATTGGGCGCGAGAGTATTTGATTTTCCTTGGCAGAAACAAATCTGAGCATACTTACATTAGATTCCGTTCTGACATAGAAAAATTTTTGCTGTGGAGTTTTTTGGTGGCAGAAAAGCCTGCTGTCGATTTTAGAAAGAATGACTTACTTGATTATTCAGA
>NZ_LWEY01000864.1:0-841 GCF_001634935.1 Oleiphilus sp. HI0043
TCTTTTGGGACTTTTACATCCTGGAAGAATAGCTCTGACGTATCCTGTGCCTTCATACCGATCTTATGAAGATTGGTGCCTTTTTCAAAGCCGGGTGAGTTTGCCTCAACTAACAGAAGGCTCGTACCTTTTGCGCCAGCTTCAGGGTTAGTTTTAGCCACCACGATAATTAAATCTGCTAACTGTCCATTAGTGATAAAGGTCTTAGAACCATTGAGTGTATAGAACTCGCCTGACTCGTCTAACACAGCATTGGTTTTCACACCTTGTAAGTCAGAACCGGTGCCAGGCTCTGTCATGGCAATCGCGGTCACAATTGAACCATCAACACAACCCGGCAGGTACTTTTGCTTTTGCTCTTCGGAACCGTAAGCCATGATGTAAGGCACCGCGATGTCTGAGTGCAAGCCAAAGCCGATACCACTTAAGCCGTAATTAGCAACTTCTTCATCGATCACCGCATTGAAACGAAAGTCACCTTCAACACCGCCGTATGCTTCTGGGACAGTTGGGCTTAAAAAGCCGTGTTCACCAGCCTTCTTCCATAGTTCACGAGATACCTGACCGTCTTTCTCCCATTGCTCGTGGTGAGGCACAGCTTCAGCTTCAAGGAACTTCTTAAACGCATCGCGAAACATTTCTTGTTCAGATTCAAATACTGTTCGTTTAATCATCTTTTTCTACCTTTCTTAGAATTATTCAAAGCTTGTGAGGCCCAAAACCTCACAAACTGGTTGATATAGATTTAGCTAGTCTTTGAACGTCAAATTGTCTCGGGCCATATCTTTAAGCAGTTGAGGGACTTCGTATCGCTCACCGCATTGCTGATGCAAGGCTTCGG
>NZ_LWEY01000865.1:0-224 GCF_001634935.1 Oleiphilus sp. HI0043
GCTTCAATAAGGAAACGTATGCTAGGTCGTAGGTCAAAAACTTTGAGTTTGTTCGGCAAATTGAAGCTGGCTAAGCTTTGTATTTTCGTCTTTCTTTTCGGCAGTTCCGAGCTCAGCCTTGCTCGTGACAAGCACTATATGATTGTCGGTACCGGTGGTGTCACCGGAGTGTATTATCCAACAGGCGGCGCAGTATGCAGGATGATCAATCGTCAACGTTCCGA
>NZ_LWEY01000866.1:0-443 GCF_001634935.1 Oleiphilus sp. HI0043
TGATGGTAAACAGGCCTACGATTATCTAAGGGAACTTGTGGCGGACGGGTCACACCTTAATGATCATATTGATTTGATGATTTCAGACGTAGAGATGCCAGAGATGGATGGCTACACCTTGACGACCTTATGTAAGGATGATCATCGTTTAGCACCACTTTATATTATGCTGCACACTTCATTGAGTGGTGTGTTTAACCAGGCAATGGTAGAAAAAGTTGGTGCCGATGACTTTATGGCCAAGTTTAGTCCGGATGAACTTGCGGAAAAAGTGATGGATATCATTGATCGTATCAAGACGAAAGCTTAGATGTACAGCGCAACATGCTCGTTAAAGGGTGGCTATGCAATTAGATAGTTCAGCTCAGGAGTATCACTTATTCCGCACCTTTCTAGAGGAAGCGTGCGGGATATTGTTGGGTGAAAATAAGGCTTATCTAGTG
>NZ_LWEY01000867.1:0-692 GCF_001634935.1 Oleiphilus sp. HI0043
AATGGTAACCTTGCACGCATTGAAGGCAAAGATGCTGATGCGCTAGGCAAAGAAGTGGCTGTATCCAGTTTTGAAACCCCCTCCGATGGCAGCGTTAGTAAAGACCAGGTATGGGAAGCCTTACGTGAATGCTATGACCCTGAAATTCCGGTTAATATGGTCGAGCTCGGTCTTATCTATGACTGCAAAGTTGTAGAAAATGAAGTCAAAATCAACATGACCCTCACTGCCCCTGGCTGCGGTATGGGGCCATCCATGATTGCCGATGTCGAGCGTAAAGTTGGCCAAGTACCGAACGTAGACAAAGTCAGCGTAGAGCTAGTATTCGACCCTCCCTGGAGTAACGACATGCTCACCGATGAAGCGAAATTAGAGTTGGGTATGTTGTAGGCCGCGGTTCAACCCGACAATCTCCGAGGCATACTCTAACTCACAACTAATACCAAGTTCCTGCATTGTCGGGCTAAAGCCCGACCTACATACAGCATGTTAACAGGGTAAAATCACCCCTTAAGAAAGCCTCGATCTGTATGATATAATCCCGCCCTCGGAATCATCGTTTATCACTTTAGGTCGTATTAATGAGTCAAGCTGCTAATCCAGACATGTTTAAAAACAACCCTTTTGGTACCGAAACTACGGATGCCGATATCCTTGAGGCTTTCGAATTTCTGGATGACTGGGAAGAACGT
>NZ_LWEY01000868.1:0-642 GCF_001634935.1 Oleiphilus sp. HI0043
TTGTTCTGCATAGAGGCTTTGCGCATAGTCCTGTGTTAGGAACTCCATTAGCTTGATTGCACTTTCTTTGTTTGGTGCGTGTTTAGTAAGTGCTACGCACTGATATTCACGTGGGTGCCTCGGTTGCCTTGGTTAGGAAAGGTTAGGTGGACAGAGTTTGCCCAAGCAACCTGTGCTTTGTCGTTTAACATTTTGCCGAAATAATAATTGTTGCCAAGTGACAGGTCACAAATACCCTCGTTGATTGCTTTTACTTGTGCTCGATCATTTCCTTGAGGACGTCTCGCCAGGTTGTCTTTTACACCTTGTAACCAGGTTTTTGCTTCTGCTTCGCCGTGATGAGCGATCATTGATGCGATCAGCGCAAGGTTGTAAGGGTGCTTGCCGCTTCGGGTACAGATACGGCCTTTCCAGACGGGTTTGCTCAAGTCTTCATAGTTTTGAATGTCAGCTAGGTTAGCGCGCTCTTTTGACGCATAGATAGAGCGAGTACGTGTCGTTAAACCAAACCAACGGTTTTCTGGGTCGCGATATTGTACCGGGACATTCTTTTGTAGCGTTTCTGATTCAACAGCTTGAACCAAGTCTTTGTTGGTCACTTCCATTAAACGGCCAATATCGACAGTGAAAACTAAATCGGCA
>NZ_LWEY01000869.1:0-214 GCF_001634935.1 Oleiphilus sp. HI0043
CCTTCCAGTTCTTTTATCGAGTATCCTTACCCATTGCACGGCCCGCTATTGCGGTTGGCCTGTCTTTAGTACTAATGGAGACACTTAACGACTTTGGAACGGTAGATTATTTCGCCGTCCAAACCTTAACAGCGGGTCTTTACGACACGTGGTTGAACATGGGCAACTTGGGTGGTGCAGCACAGATAGCCTTACTAATGATGGCTGTCGTGGT
>NZ_LWEY01000870.1:0-207 GCF_001634935.1 Oleiphilus sp. HI0043
CTATGGCTTTAATGATGTATCGATCGGTATGCAGGAACTGGAGTGGCATCTCTTCTCTTGCGTGTTTCTACTAGGTATTCCCTATGCGATTCAAGAAAATGCCCATGTCCGCGTGGATATTTTCTATGATCACTGGCAAGACCAGACCAAGGCCTGGATTAACCTCTTAGGTACGCTCATTCTTATCCTTCCCTTCATTATACTTGT
>NZ_LWEY01000871.1:0-706 GCF_001634935.1 Oleiphilus sp. HI0043
AGCATAATGGTTCGTTGCAATAGCTGGTAGAAGTGGCCGCATAGCATTTGTTATATTAGCGATAGAGTGTCTTCTACAATCATAGCTTCTTCGTCAGTTGGGATGACGAGTACCGGGATAGATTGGTCTTCATGAATAGAAAGCCCGTTGTAGCATTCGTTACGTGAAGAAGGCTGATTGTTTGCTGCATGGTTAATAGTAAAGCCGAAAATTGACAAGTGTTTGACAATATTTTGCCTAACGACAGCTGAGTTCTCGCCAATTCCACCGGTGAACACCAGTGCATCTATTTGTTCTAGTGAGGTCATCATGCCGGCCAGGTGTTTGGCCGCTCTAAAGCAAAATACCTCCAAAGCAAGTTTGCATTGGGTATGACCTTCATCTGCCTTCTCACAAATTGTGCGCATATCGTTGCTCAGCTCAGATATACCGAGTAAACCGCTTTGCTTGTTTAGGAGTTCGGATATCTCCTCGGGTGAGTAATTCTGACTGATTAGAAAGTCAAAAATACCTGGGTCGATGTCGCCAGATCGGGTGCCCATTACAAGCCCTTCAAGTGGGGTCATGCCCATACTTGTATCAGCGCTTTTACCGTTTTTTATTGCCGCAACACTTGCGCCGTTACCCAGGTGAGCGGTAATAATGTTTAGCTCTGGCAATGACTTATTTATCGTTTCAGATGCACGCTTAGCAATATAGCGGTGAC
>NZ_LWEY01000872.1:0-296 GCF_001634935.1 Oleiphilus sp. HI0043
TATGACACGTGAGCGTATAAACGCTCAAGGTGAAGGTATGGTTTTCTCTGATATTAAAGAGGTTCAGAGAGCATACGGTGCGAAAAAAGTTCACTTGCAGGCGAAAGTAAAAGTTCGTCTTACAGAGGTTACCAAAGATGAAGACGGTAACAATGTAAGCAAGTCGTTGATTGCAGATACGACAGTTGGTCGAGCAATGTTGTTCGATATTCTTCCTGATGGCTTACCATTTGATTTAGTTAACCGCCCGATGGTTAAAAAGGCGATCTCTAAGTTGATCAATACTGCATATCGCG
>NZ_LWEY01000873.1:0-540 GCF_001634935.1 Oleiphilus sp. HI0043
AGTGCTTGTCTACAGGGCGGTAAGGGTGATTTCCTTAAGATCTGCGAAGAGTTCAGCGCTCTTGTTTTCGACATACTTAATCATTACCACCAGATAATGAAGCGCCTAAAAGGTAAAATGAACTTGGCAGTAGCTATGCCTATGGCTGACCTTAAACACCAGATTACCTGCTTAGTCTACGATGGCTTTTTGCAATCCACGCCCTATACCTCGCTAAAGAGCTTTCCTAGATATTTGCAAGCTTGCTCTCTACGCTATGACAAAATGGCAAGAGATATGGCCAATGAAAGGCGCTATGTACCCTTACTATCCGAATGGTGGGAGCAATACGAACTTCGAAAAAAACAGCTGGATGCTCAAGGTTTAAAGTGCGAAAACCTGGAGCGATTTCGCTGGTTACTGGAGGAGCAACGAGTGTCTTGGTATTCACAGCAATTGGGTACGAGTGAGACTGTCTCAGAGAAAAGGTTAAACAAACTCTGGGAGAGCGTTAGGCGGTAGCCGAATACTCACCAAGGTTGGCTCAAATATTGGTTGTCA
>NZ_LWEY01000874.1:0-550 GCF_001634935.1 Oleiphilus sp. HI0043
TGGTCCAGACTCGCTGACGCGGGAGGGTGTGCTTTAACATAACGCAGTGCTAATGCCTGAAAAAACTGCTCACCAACACATTGCAAAAAGGCAGGATAAATATCTGCTAATGCAGAACATAAGTTGCCGTAAACACTGCCGCGATAAATCGCTAAACACTGCTCAGGATCAAGCTTCTCACCCGCTTGAATAAATGCCCCTGGCTTGATATCCGTCTCTAGATTATAGATGCCTGAAATAAAGGCTTGATGAATGTTCGCAAGCTTCATTACCTGGATACCTGCTCTGCAGAAGCAAGACTGGAATACTTTGAGCACTGAGCCATCATGCGGGCTGCGTTGCTCTGCTCTTCCTGCAGAACGGAAAAATCCGGAATATCAGTATCCCATTCAATCAAAGTAGGAATAGGGCCAAATCGCTCCAACGCTGTTTGGTAAAGTTGCCAAACCGGTCCGTGCACCCTTGCGCCATGCGTATCGAGCAAGTGCGTGCCCTGATCTTCGAAGCCCGCCAAGTGCATTTCTTTTATGCGTTTTACAGGCAAAGCCCG
>NZ_LWEY01000875.1:0-368 GCF_001634935.1 Oleiphilus sp. HI0043
GCATGGCAAACATAAAAAACACTGCAAGCGTTAGCATGAAAACCCGGCTTCCCCAATAAAACAAATCATCACTCAAGACTTCTTTGTTGAGAATGGCAATACCGATTACCAACAGGCAGGGCCTTAATACAACGCCTGAGCTTCCGGTCATTGCGGTGACCGCCAGTGCAAGCTGACGCCGAGTACCAACACGCCTCAACTCCTGATAAACCACAGCACCCATGGCAATAATGATAATACCTGAGGCCCCTGTATAAGCAGTTGGTACAGCCATTAATGCGATGGCGATGCAGGCCAGTATTTCAGGGGGAAAGTTCCAGGGTTTAAAGACATCAAAAAGCTTCGCGCCAAGCAAGGTCTCTTTAAGC
>NZ_LWEY01000876.1:0-267 GCF_001634935.1 Oleiphilus sp. HI0043
TATCTTCCGGATGAGAATAAGGTGATGCTTGGAAAAGCTCGACTCCAAAACAGAGGAGTGACAAAGCAATAAAACTTTTATAGGTAGGATAGAAACAGGCTCTGATTTTTAACTGATTTCATATCAAGGCAACCCGTAAAACTATCGAAAAGTACTTTGAGAAAATTCATCAGCTTTATGAGCAGAAAAAAAGCCATCTCAAGTGAGATAGCTTTAGTTCTGGGTGATTTCCTTAAGTGCTGGCAACAATAGTGTACTTCAGGCTTA
>NZ_LWEY01000877.1:0-451 GCF_001634935.1 Oleiphilus sp. HI0043
TGTTCAGCTCACTGATAAGATATCCGCTTTACTGGCACACCGACTATATAAAGGATTTAACACAATCATGACCTGGACACCCCATGCAACCGTCGCCACGCTTGTCGAGCGAGATGGCAAGCTGTTACTCGTTGAAGAACGCTCTCATGGGAAAACCGTATTCAACCAACCTGCCGGTCATATAGAGCAAGGTGAAAGCATACAAGAAGCCGCTATTCGAGAAACGTTGGAAGAGACCGGCTGGCGCGTCAAGCTCACGGGATTTATTGGCTTATATACCTATACCGCCCCACAAAATGGCGTATGTTATTACCGCTTTTGCTTTGCCGCCGAAGCACTTGAAAAAGAGAGCGATAAGCTCGATAAAGATATTATTGCTGCTCATTGGTTGAGCATGGATGAGATACGAGCACTAGAAGATAAACTCCGCAGCCCGCTCGTACTAAAGTGT
>NZ_LWEY01000878.1:0-352 GCF_001634935.1 Oleiphilus sp. HI0043
GCATAGAGGCCTCTAAACTACTAATAGTCTCGTCAGGAGCCACATGATCTGAATACCCAATTACCACATCCGGAAATACTCGAGCTAGCGTTGTAATCATTCCTAGTTGAGCATGGTCTATCGGTGTTGGGTAATTCAATACGCAATGAAGCAAACTAATCTCTTTTGCACCAGCTTCCCGTGCTACCTGCAAAGCAAACTCTATCTCAGGTAATGTAGCTGCGCCTGTTGACATAATTAGAGGCTTTCCCGTTGAAGCACACTTTCTGATCAATGGAACATTAGTAATATCCGCTGAAGCAACTTTAAACGCTGGTATTAAGGGGTCTAAGAAATCAACAGCATCCAAGTC
>NZ_LWEY01000879.1:0-523 GCF_001634935.1 Oleiphilus sp. HI0043
GACCTATATGGCCGGTGAATCAACGGCAAAAAGTATATTGCGTAAAATTAAAAAGTCACAAACGGAGGCTCAACATGCATAAAAATCGCAGCGCAGAACAAAACGTATTAGATGGTGTCGTTGGCTACGTTGAAGCCGTAAAAAAGAAAACCGAGATAGAGCTTAGTGGAAGCGACTTTAGCGAAGAGAAAGGTGCTACGCAAAAGACTATCGACAGTCTACATCCTAAACGCCTTCGTTTACTTGTTACCGATATTTTTACTGATACGCCATCCACGAATACTATTCGTGTCAAAGCACTTGATGGTTACCTTCCCCCTTTTCAAGCAGGTCAGTATATTAACGTTTTTGTTGAGATAAATGGTTCGCCAACTGCCAGACCTTATGCGATGTCTTCCTCTCCCACTGAACGAGACTATTATGACCTGACCGTTAAAAAGGCTCATAGCGGTTTCGTTAGCCATTATTTAGTTGATGATCTGAAGCCTGGTCAAGAGCTTACTAGCACCGGCCCAATGGGAAG
>NZ_LWEY01000880.1:0-466 GCF_001634935.1 Oleiphilus sp. HI0043
ATACGAGATGAAGAAACAGCTAAAATGGCAGTAGAAAGCTCACTTACAGGGCATTTGGTGTTATCAACCTTACATACCAACAGTGCCGCTTCGACCATTACCCGTCTACTTGAAATCGGCGTACAAGCCTATCTCCTAAATGCAACGCTACTAGCGGTACTGGCTCAAAGACTTGTTAAACGGAATTGTCCTCACTGCCTGGAAGAAGAGCAGGTATCCCCTATTGTACGGAAAGCTTTGGGTCTGAGTGAGGATGAAGTATTCTATCAGGGCGCTGGTTGTGATAACTGCCATATGACAGGCCATAAAGGCCGTGTTGCAGTATATGAACTGTTGACACTATCACCCGATATTCGAGACATGATCAAGCCAAAAGTAAGTGCGACAGATATCGAAAAAGCCGCAATCGAAAATGGCATGACGCCTCTTACTGATCATGCACTGCATATTGCCCGACAACAGCAAA
>NZ_LWEY01000881.1:0-890 GCF_001634935.1 Oleiphilus sp. HI0043
TGATGCCTGGCCCCTTACCTAATCAAGAGTCAAGCTAATAAGCGTGAACCCTCCGTCGCTTCCATTCTATGCTTGACCAAATCTTAAAAAAACTCGTTAATTTCTTAAACGGTCTTAACACCTTGTTTGTTCTGCCGTCACTGGTCTTACTTGTAATTAGTGACGTTATTTTGCGTTCATTATTTTCCTCTCCCATTGCTTGGGCTCACGAATTGTCGGGTTTGCTGCTACTCAGCATGTTCTTTATTAGCGATTCCAAAGTGTATAGAGGGCCATGAATTATTGAGTGTTGATCTGCTTTACCAAGCCTTGTCGGCTTCTAAGCAACGCTCCCTAAAATGCGCTTCATATGTTTTCTTGGTTTTGTTCTCGCTACTTGTCGTTTGGCAGGCGGTGTTGGGCGCGATAGATAGCTATACCTATGAAGATCAAGCTTATACTATCGACATACCTTATTGGCCTTTCTATGCCTTGATGGCTTTTATCGGGCTTGTGACAACGCTTCAATCATTGAGTTTGCTATGGGCTAGTCTAGATTCAAGTCAAACCAAAGAGGGGCATTCGTGAACCCTGAAAGTGTTGGCCTGTTGGCCATGGCCTGCTTGCTTATATTAATCGCTCTACGTGTACCGATTGCTATCGCTTTGATAGCGGTAGGGCTGCTTGGAAATGTCTACCTTCAGAGCTTTGAGTCGGCTATCGTTCAGTTTCAGTTGGTTAGTTGGGAAGTCGCCAGTAACTTTGTATTGGTGACCTTACCTATATTTGTTTGGATGGGAGCTTTAGCTCAAACAACGGGCTTGGGTAAAGATCTTTTCTATTGCTTTAACCGCTGGTTCGGGCGAATTCCCGGTGGCTTGGCGATCACATCTATCAGCTGCTCAGCAACC
>NZ_LWEY01000882.1:0-29274 GCF_001634935.1 Oleiphilus sp. HI0043
GGATGCTAACGAGTGGGTGATGGAGTTATTCCGCGGTCCTACACTGGCATTTAAAGACTTTGCCTTACAGCTACTAGGTCGCTTGTTGGATTATGTGCTTAAGAAAAGAAATGAGCGTGTAGTTATTATGGGTGCGACTTCTGGCGATACTGGTTCTGCCGCGATAGAAGGCTGTAAACACTGCGACAACGTCGACATCTTTATTTTGCATCCGCATAACAGAGTATCGGATGTACAGCGTAAACAAATGACGACGGTATTGGGTGATAACGTTTTCAACATTGCTATTGAAGGTAACTTCGATGACTGTCAGCACATGGTTAAAAACAGCTTTGCTGACCAGTCCTTTTTAGAAGGTACTCGCCTGGTTGCTGTGAATTCAATAAACTGGGCGCGAATTATGGCTCAGATTGTCTATTACTTCAGTGCATCCTTAGCGCTTGGTGGCCCTCATAGGAGTGTTGCTTTTTCGGTTCCAACTGGTAATTTTGGCGATATTTTTGCGGGTTACTTAGCTCGGAATATGGGTTTACCTATTAGTCAGTTAGTTGTTGCTACTAACAAAAATGACATTCTGCATCGTTTTATCAGTGCTAATCACTATAAAATGCAGCCTTTAGAGCACACACTTTCCCCAAGTATGGATATTATGGTCTCAAGCAACTTTGAGCGTTTAATGTTCGACTTATATGGACGCGACGGAAAGGCTTTGGCGAAGCAGATGGAATCCTGGAAAACTGACGAAGGTTCCGTAGAAGAGTATCGCTGGCGTGCTGCCAGAAAGCTCTTTGATAGCTGGTCTCTGAATGATGAGCAAACATGTCAGTTGATTAAGGATGTTTACGAAGAGACTGAATACTTGATTGATCCACACACTGCTATTGGTGTGGGTGCCGCACGCGAGTGCCGCCGTGATGGCAGTATACCAATGATTACCTTGGCTACTGCACACCCTGTTAAGTTTCCTGAAGCTGTCGAGAAGTCCGGGCTTGATGTAGCGCCAGAGCTTCCCCACCATATGAAAGACCTTTATGATAGGGAAGAGCGTTATGAGGTTCTTCCAAATGACATGGCTAAAGTACATGCCTTTGTCGCAAAGCACAGACGCGGCTAAGCATATCTGTGATTAAAAAAGCCGGACGCTGTTCCGGCTTTTTTGTGGCTTATGTAATTCACTTCGTCGGTTCTTACTTTTACCAAACAGGCTCCAATGATGAAAATAGTTAGACGCACGCTCTCGGAAGGGGCTCCGGTGATGGACGGGTTTTCGCCATTATTAAGCCGGATTTATCAGGCGAGAGGGGTGCACAGTGCGAAAGAGTTAAGCTATCAACTTGCTGACCTGGAATCATCATCTTCTCTAAAAGGCCTGAACGAGGCGCTTGAAGTTTTATATAATGCGCTCGTTGCACAGCAGCATATCTTAATTCTTGGAGACTTTGACTGCGATGGTGCGACGAGTACAGCCTTGGCTGTTCTTGTACTTCGAGAGATGGGGGCGAAAGAGTGCTCTTATATTGTGCCCAACCGTTTTGAATTCGGCTATGGCCTGACGCCAGAAATCGTTGACTATGCTGCAAAATTAAAGCCTGACCTAATCGTTACTGTTGATAATGGTATTGCTAGTGAAGCAGGCGTAGAGCGGGCCAAGTCACTCGGTATTAAGGTTTTGGTTACTGATCATCACTTGCCGGGAGATACCCTACCTAAAGCTGATGCAATCGTGAATCCAAATCAACTCGGTTGTGAATTTCCCAGCAAAAATGCCGCAGGGGTAGGGGTTATATTTTATGTTTTAAGTAGTCTTAGAACCTTGCTTAAAAAGAGACAATGGTTTGAACAGAGACAGCTTAAAGAACCCAATATGGCTTCATATCTTGATTTGGTTGCTTTGGGGACTGTCGCTGATCTGGTGGCGCTCGATCACAACAATCGCGTACTGGTTTCCCAAGGGCTTAAACGTATTCGGGCAGGTTATTGTCGTCCTGGAATCAAAGCGCTTTTGTCGCTCGCGGGTAAGGAGTTGTCGGGCGTTAAATCGAGTGATATGGGGTTTATCGTTGGTCCGCGGCTAAATGCGGCGGGTCGCCTTGATGATATGTCACAGGGTATCGAATGCCTATTAGCTGATAGCGAGGTTAGGGCAATGTCTATCGCGCAGCGCCTGGACCAGCTGAATGTCGAGCGCAAGCGCATTGAAGCCGAAATGAAACAGGATGCTGAAGCCCAGGTACAAAGCATTCTGGACAAGTCTACGGAAAGCTTGGCTCTTGAGAACTTGTCGTGGGGGTTGAGCTTATATGAGCCACATTGGCACCAAGGTGTCATTGGGATATTAGCTTCACGTATCAAAGAGCTATTTCATCGGCCCGTAATCGCTTTTGCGCCTGCTAGCGATGATCCGCTGATTCAGAATAGGGAGCTAAAAGGATCTGCGCGCTCTATACCCGGGCTTCATATGCGCGATGCTCTGGACCTGGTATCTAAGCGCCACCCAGAGCTGATTAAAAAGTTTGGTGGCCATGCGATGGCGGCGGGTTTGTCGATTGATGAAGCGAGCTATCCGCATTTTAATGAAGCGTTTGACCAAGTCGTAAGAGAGTTATTGAGGGAAGAGGATATGGAGTCGGTTATCCTTACCGATGGCCCATTGAATGAGTATGAGTCAACAGTTCAGCAAATAAGAGAGCTTGAAGCTGCTGGGCCTTGGGGTCAACGCTTTCCAGAACCTTGTTTTGAAAATACCTTTGAATTGGTACAGAGCAGAGTATTAAAAGAAAAACACCTCAAGCTAGTATTAAAAATGGAAGGTGGTCATGAGTTGTTTGACGCGATTCAATTTAATAGTCCATGGGTAAGTCAGCACTTGCCTGAAATGGCTAGAGTGGTCTTTAAACCGGGAATAAACGAGTTTCGAGGGCGAGTAAGTGTTCAATATATTATTGAGTATTTAGAGCCAGTTTCATGATTATTATCGTAAAAGCAGGCGTTCTTTCTTTGGAATAGAGCTTCGAATTTCTCTTTTACCAATCTATTGCCTATACTTTTTCCATATTTCTTGGACGAAAGAACGAGTGCTATGAAGCAGGAAAGTAAGAAAGTTGTTGGCCCTTCAATGAAGCGAAGAGATCCAAGAACGGAACAAATCACCAAAGAACTATCAGAAGATCTTTCAACTAATAAGCATACTCAGCACCAGGATGACTGTGCTAGAGCTGAACGAAGTGCACATGTAGGTCCCAGAAATAGAGTCTTCAGCAGTTTGATCTTTAAAATGAGCTTGGGCCTTGTTCTGTTTATCGCAGCAGTTGTAGCCGCCAGCTATTTTGTGACTCAGACAAAAGGCAAGCAGGTCATTTCCGAGCAGGCTGAAAAGCTAAATCGAGAGATTGGCCAGAATATTGTTTTAAAGCTGCAACAACGCCTTGTTGCGACTGAGACATTGACCACGACTTTAGCAAAACTCGGTGTCTCGCTTTCCAAAGATGTTGCTACATTTAAAGATTTATTGCCAAAGGTTATTGATCAAGCGGGAATGTCAAAGCTTGTTGCCGGTGGTGGTGTTTGGCCCGAACCCAATCAGTTCAAAGAAGGCGTGGAACGTCGGTCCTTTTTTTGGGGGAGAAATGAGCAAGGTGTCTTAGAGTATTTCGACGATTACAACGACCCCAAAGGGAATGGCTACCACAACGAAGAATGGTATGTTCCTGCCCGTTATTTAAAACACGGGCGTGCTTACTGGTCAAAGTCTTATATGGACCCTTATTCATTAGAACCGATGGTAACTTGTACGGTGCCAATGTTCGAGAATGGCGTTTTCAAGGGTGTCGCAACAATCGATCTAAGGTTAACTGGCTTGTCTGAGTTTATGTCTGAGCAGGCAAAATTAATTGGGGGCTATGCTTTTGCCTTAGATCGAAATAATCGCTTACTGTCATTCCCAGTCGAAGTTAATAAGCAAGCTCAGTTCCTAGACCTCAAAGGCTTCGTCAAACATGAATATCCGACTATGTCAGACATTTCAGCAACTAACTCCGGTTTCCAGCAAATAGAAAGTTACCTTAAAACGGTAAGTACTTCGCTCAGTAATGGGGCAGGTGATGATAAATTCAGTGCTGAAGTTAAACGCTTAGCAGAGGTGCTGGCTGAAGAATCTTATCAGGTTGAAGTTGAAGAAGGCTCTACGATAGCCGCTTTCTTGTTAGGTTTGCGGTTTGAAGCCTCAACAAATAAACCACTAATCTTGAAAGATGACCCTATTCTATTAGAGGCTTCATCAATCAGAGTCTTGAGCCTTCCCAATATTGGCTGGAAGATCGTACTATCTATGCCTGCCCGGTATAGTATTGCGGTAGTAGATGAAATATCTGACGGCCTATTAAGCAATCTCTTAGTACTGTTAGTTTTCAGTGCTCTCTCTTATATTATCTTCTTCAACCTGGTCTTCATGGAGCCTATTAATAAGCTGACCCAGCAGGTGAGAAAGCTTGTTAGCCGTGAAGATTACGTAACGCGTCTGAAAATACCTAGCAGTAGCGAACTTTCCCAGTTAGCGAGCTGGTTTAATATTCGTACCTCTCAGCTGAGTGAAACCTTAGATGAGCTTAAGCAGCGAAACTCACAGTTGGATGACGCCAGAGAAGTTGCTGAAAGCGCTAACAGAAGTAAAAATATTTTTCTCGCATCCATGAGTCATGATATTCGAACGCCAATGAATGCCATCATTGGTTTGTCGGATGTGTTAAAGAAAACCAAACTCGATGCTGAGCAGGATAAGTTTGTAAATGTTATCAACTCTTCAGCTCAGGCTTTATTGTCCTTAATTAACGATATAATGGACTTTTCTAAGATCGAGGCGAATCAGTTAGATCTAGAAAGCATTCCTTTCGATTTGCGTCAGGTAGTTGATGACTGTGCAGATCTAATCAATTTTCAGGCACAAGAAAAGCGTTTGGAATTTATTTATTATCTATCTCCAGATATCAATCGCTGGGTCAAAGGCGACCCGAATAGAATACGACAGGTTATTCTGAATCTTGCTGCAACTGCGGTCAAGTTTACCAGTTCCGGGCGAGTTGAATTGTGGTTGGAATCGGCTTACCAGAATGACAACAATACCCAGCTAATTGTGGAAGTTCGAGATACCGGTATAGGGCTATCAAAAACTGCGCAAAGTAAGCTGTTTACTCCTTTCGTTCAAGGTGACTCTTCGACAACTGGAAAGTATGGCGGTACGGGCTTAGGGTTGACTATTTGTAAGCACTTGGCTGAGTTGATGGGTGGTAGCGTAGACTTTAGAAGTGAAGAAGGTATTGGCACAACGTTTATTTTCAAACTCAAACTGCAATGCCAGCAAGACAAAAATGTAGTACTACATGACGCTCAAAGAAAAACTGCATTGCCGACTAAAGTTCTATTGCTGGAAGGCAAGGATCACTTCCAAAACAGTGTGCTGGAACAGTATTTTAGAGCAGCAAAGATTGAATTTGAAACCTTCGTTAGTGTCTCATCCTGGTTGTCAGTGTTGGCTAAAGAAAGCCCTGATTCCTTGGTAACAGTATCGGTTGATTCCACCTTGCTATATGAACTCGAGTCAATGGAATCCCAGCTGCCTGACCCCCTTAAAAACCATAAAACTGTTTTAATGACTGATAAGGATGAATGCAGTGAGATTAAAGATCCTTCTTTCTCAGGGCGTTTTAGAATCAGCTTTTTGTCTCAACCACTAAGGTATGATGAATTATTAGCAGAAATTACCTGTCATGATGGAAGTCATGAGAGCGATAACATCAAGCTTGATAATGTTCAACATGGTGAAGACTTGGGCTTTGCGCCTCATAGTAAAATATTAGTCGTCGAAGATAATAAGGTTAATCAGCAGGTATTGATGATAATGCTTGACTATTTGAATCTGAAAGCTGATATCGCCAACGATGGTGTTGAAGCACTGGAGGCTGTTCAAAAATCTCATTACGATTTGATTTTGATGGACTGGCAAATGCCAAGAATGGATGGTCTAGAGGCTACTCGTAATATTAGGGCTATTCAAGGGCTTGTGCAGCCCGCAATCATTGCTGTTACTGCTAATGCTATGTCAGGTGATATCGAGAAGTGTATAGAGGCCGGTATGGATGACTATTTGAGCAAACCGGTGGAAAAAGATAAGTTAGAGCAGACCATTCGTCGGTGGCTTGCTCCAAAACACGATGAGCAGGTTTCCTAAACTAAGTAAGCCGATATAAAGTTCTAGTTCGGTTTACCAGTCTCGGGTGGAATAATTAGTGGGGGTTAAAACCGTATCCTTGGCACTGGGGAGTCGCTCCGGGTAGTCTAGTGTATAGTGAAGGCCTCGGCTTTCTTTTCTCTGGATTGCGGAGCAAATGATCAGGTCTGCAACCGTGACAAGGTTTCTTAGTTCTAACAGGTCATTCGTCACGCTGTAGTTACTGTAATAATCAAGTATCTCTTGATGTAAAAGATCAACACGGTGCTTTGCTCGCTGAAGCCGCTTATTCGTTCGAACAATGCCGACGTAATCCCACATAAAGCGCCTTAACTCATCCCAATTATGCGAAATTACAACATCCTCGTCAGAATCGGTTACTTGGGACTCATCCCATAAAGGGGCATCGGGTGGCTCGGGAATATCTGCAGACTTTCTATTGATATCATTGGCTGCTGCCTGTCCATAAACGATACATTCAGTCAGGGAGTTGCTGGCCATTCGGTTTGCGCCATGTAAACCCGTGAACGACGCCTCGCCAACTGCATAGAGTTGATTAACATCAGTACGGCTTCGGTGGTCCACCATAATGCCTCCGCAGGTATAATGTGCAGCAGGGACGATGGGAATTGCCTGGTGGCAGATATCGATACCAAACTTCAAGCAAGTCTCATAAATCATCGGGAAGTGAGACTTGATAAAATCATCTGGCTCGTGGCTAATGTCAAGATAAAGATGGTCGGCACCGATACGTTTCATTTCATGGTCAATAGCTCGAGCGACAATGTCACGCGGCGCTAATTCTTCTCGCTTATCAAAACGATGCATAAATCGTTCGCCATTTGGCAGTAACAACTTTCCACCTTCGCCACGTACCGCTTCAGTTATCAAAAAGGACTTAGCTTGTGGGTGGTAAAGGCAGGTAGGGTGAAACTGGTTGAACTCCATATTGGCCACGCGGCAACCACTACGCCAGGCCATGGCAATGCCATCACCGCTGGCGCCGTCAGGGTTGCTTGTGTATAGGTAAGCTTTGCTTGCGCCGCCAGTTGCCAGTACGACGAATCGTGCTTTGAATAGCTCGACATGATCGCTGGACTGGTTAAGTACATAAGCCCCGACGCAGCGATTGCCAGGTAAGAAAAGCTTTTTGTGTGTGATAAGGTCGACCGCAACCCTGTTTTCAAAAATATCGATATTTTCTGCTAACTCTGCCTGCGAACAAAGTGCTGTAGAGATTGCCAAGCCAGTCGCATCGTCCGCGTGAATCACGCGGCGGTGACTGTGACCACCTTCTTTGGTTAGGTGATAAGTGTCTTCTTCAGCGTTGTCCATCTTGGTAAAGTCAACACCCTGATCAACTAACCAGGAGACACTCTGTCTGCCGTTTTCTACAGTCTGCCTGACTGCGTCTTCGTGACATAAACCAGCACCTGCATTAAGTGTGTCTCTGATATGAGACTCGATATCATCTTTCTCGCTGAGCACCGCTGCAATTCCGCCTTGCGCCCAAGGTGTCGAGCCGCTAGATAGACCTGCCTTTGATATCACTGCAACAGATAAGTCTTTATTCAAACCGAGAGCAGCACTTAGTCCAGCGGCGCCGCTGCCAATTATTAGAACATCATAGGTATAGGAAGAAGACATTATCGGTACTCATTCAATAAGTTAACGGCCGCTATTATTTAGATATTGAACTTATTTGTAAATGAAATGTCTCAATTCTATAGAGATAGCGATTAGCGCTTAAAGATCGAAGCGCATAGAATGACAAAGTGGGACATAGGTGTGACAGTCAATAATTTTAAACAATGTTTGAGTCATGTAGAGCAGGGTAAAGAAGTGTTAAAACAGCGAGAAGGCGTTTTAATTTTCGAGGCTCTGAGCGATAATGTAGTGATATTTCAACAAAAAACTAAAAATATGACTCATACCACACTGCCTGAAAAAACTGACGCTGACACGAGTATAGATCAGAAGTTAGTGGTCCGTGTGCAGCGGGGCGATAAAGCAGCCTTTGATTTACTGGTCATAAAGTACCAAAACAAGGTTGCAGCAGTCGTGTCTCGCTATGTTAGTGATTACCATGAAGTCGCTGATGTAACCCAAGAAGCCTTTATAAAGGCCTACCGAGCAATAGACAGGTTTAGAGGGGATAGTGCCTTTTATACCTGGGTTTATCGTATTGCTATAAACTGCGCTAAAAACTACCTTCAATCCAAAGGTCGGAGACCCCCGTCAAGTGATTGTGAGCTTGAGGGTGCGGAGTTAAACCCAAATGCCAGTGCTTTAAAAGATACCGCATCACCTGAACAGTTGTTGAGTAAAGACCAGTTGGAAGCTGTGATCAAGAATACGATTAAAAAGCTGCCTGAAGATTTGCGCATCGCTTTGACGCTAAGGGAGTTTGATAATTTAAGTTATGACGAAATTGCGGCGGTGATGGAATGCCCGGTTGGAACTGTTAGGTCGCGTATATTTAGGGCTAGAGAAGCGATTGATAATGAGATCAAAGCCATGAGAGGTGATTAATGGACGAGAGATTAAGAGAGTCTATATCAGCGTTGATGGATGATGAGTCAAATGAGCTGGAACTTCAGCGAATACTCGGTCACTCCGATGAACAAGAGGTGCAGCTACTGTGGGGGCGCTATCATGAGGCGCGTCAGGTGCTGAAACGAGATAGTGAAAGCCACTTCAATATTGATATTAGTGCCGGGGTGGCTGCGGCAATCCGGGACAATGCAGCTGAACCTTCACTCGATATGAGTACCGAGATGGATAGCGTAGAAGGTACTGTCCCTCAGAATCTTGCTGATCGCCGTGAGGATCAAAAAGTTGTTCCGCTTCTTGATGATAGCTCTGAATCGTCGAGCAAAAGAGGCGGAAGTCGTGCTTGGCTTGCCTTAGCGGCCAGTGTCGCTTTTGCCTTTATTTTTGCTTTTCAAGGTACGACTGAACTGAATGATGAAATACAAAGCACTGCTGCGAATATTTCTGCTGAAGGTGCGCTGCTTAAAGTTTCTGCGCAAGAGCCTAAGGTTGTTGTTGAGATGACTGAAGAGCAGGCGCGTCATTTTAGTCAGTATTTACTGAGGCATGCTGAACACTCGATACGTGGTACTCAGTCTGGTTTTATGCCTTTGGCTAGGGTTGCAAGTGTCAATTCTGTTGGAATATAAGCTGAGCTTGGAAGTGAAAATATCATCATGTTAATTGATTTGAATAAGCTTAATACTAAAGTTCTTCTGCGTGGGTTGTTGCTACTTTTTTGTCTTGTCGGTGCGCCGCTCTATGCTCAAGGCGCCAAGGAGGAATGGACTTATCAGTTTCCAAAGGAGCGCAGCGCCTGGGAAGCAATTGATTGGTTGATGTTTATGCAACAAGCCTCTGTAGAGCAGAACTATCGTGGACGCTTTATGTTCTCGAGAGGTGCTATGTCGAGTACCATGAGTGTTATTCACCAGTACGAGAAGGGTCTTGAGAAAGAGCGCTTAAAGCAACTCGATGGCGAGATGGGCGAAATTGTCCGTGATGGTGAGCGGGTAATGTGCGTCTTTCCGAATAACAGAGTTGTAGAGGTAGAAAACAGTCCTCTTTCCAATAACTTTACTAATAAGTTTGTTGGTTTTATGCCTGGTAAGAGTCATTACTCTTTAGTTCTTAAGGGGAAAGAGAGAATGATAGAGCGTTCATGTGTTGTGGTGGAAATATCTGCCAATGACGATGAACGTTATAGCTATAAGCTATGGATAGATGAAGAGAAAGGCCTGCTCCTAAAGTCTGAGTTAATTGACCAAGAGCATAAAGCCTTGGAGCGTTTCCAATACACACATGTAGAGTACCCAAATAATATTGACTCGACCGTTTTCGATGTAATGGGGGCAGGGAAAGCGATTAAGCATGAAATGATCAAAACGGCAGACAAAGGTATGTCCTGGTCGCGTTCCCTGATGTGGCAAGTTGAATTTTTGCCTAATGGCTATGAAAAGATAAATGGAGAGGCAAAAGAAGGTGAGCATGTAATGGTCTATAGTGATGGCCTGGCAACCTTCAGTATATTTATCGAGTCGGTTGATAAGGGAACTATGCCTGAAGGTGCGACACAGGTGGGTGCAACAACTGCCTATTCAACTGATCACAGTGTTGATGGTCATGACTATCATGTGACGGTTGTTGGCGAAGTTCCTGCTATGACTGCAATGAAGGTTGCGAAATCAGTCAAACCGATCATGTAAGGTTAGTTTAATGATTAAAGAACAAGCTATAGTCATTGCTGATGACTCAACAACTAATGGGCGTATATCGGTTCGTATCGATAGAAAAAGTGCCTGTGAGAGTTGCCAGATGAAAGCGGGCTGTGGCCAAAAGCTAGTCAATGATAGTAGCCAACGAAAATGTATTGAGTTTGAGCTTGATAACGAGTTTGATGTACAAGTAGGGGATTATGTAACCCTCGCAGTTCCAGAGAAAACTTTCCTGCAGGCCTCCCTCGTGATGTATGTGCTTCCCTTGGTTTTAATGATTCTTTGTGCTGTGCTTGCGGAAAGTTATTTAGCCTTAAATGATGCCGCGACCTTGCTGGCGTCCATTTGTGGCTTTGGATTAGGGCTTTATTTGGCTAGACGTTTTGCTAGCGAGCATAAAAGTGATCCAGACTTTCAGCCACATATTGTAGCCGTAGACCGGGCTATAGACTAGTATTTTTCCTCTTTAACCTTGCTCCCCCGTTACGTATTTTTAAGTTGAAAACTAGCCCTTCGGCCTCAAAAATGAGGGTACGTTCTAACTACATACTCTCTTGAGGATTCTTCATGAAGTACATAAATAAACTCAGCTCCTTGCTATTCTTGATGGCTGCAATCAGTGTATTGAGTCTCTCTAGCCATGCTGCAGATCTGCCGGATTTTACCGAGTTAGTTGAAGAGCATGCGGAATCGGTCGTTAATATTAGTACGGTTAGCCATGCCGAGCGACCTTCCCAGTTCCAGTTTCAGGGTGATATGGAGCAAATCCCGGAGTTCTTCCGGCATTTCTTTGGCGGCCCACCAAAATCAGGAAAGCCTAACGGCAAGAAGCGTATGCAGTCGATGGGCTCAGGCTTTATCGCAAGTGAAGATGGCATTATTCTAACTAATAACCACGTCGTCGATGGTGCTGATGAAATTTATGTTCGTTTTAGTGATCGACGTGAATTAAAAGCTGAACTCATTGGCGCTGACAAACGTTCAGACCTGGCCGTTTTGAAAGTTGAAGCAGATGATTTGCCAGCAGTTAAGTTGGGTAAGTCAAAGCCGCTTAAGGTTGGTGAGTGGGTCTTTGCTATAGGGTCTCCTTTTGGTTTTGATTACACCGTTACTGCCGGAATTGTTAGTGCCAAGGGGCGTAGCCTCCCTAACGAAAATTATGTACCTTTTATTCAGACTGACGTAGCGATTAATCCAGGTAATTCTGGCGGCCCACTATTCAATATGGATGGTGAAGTTGTTGGTATTAATTCTCAAATTTATACTCGTTCAGGTGGCTTTATGGGCGTTTCTTTTGCGATTCCAATTGATGTCGCAATGGAGGTCGTAGCTCAGCTCAAAGGCCAAGGTTATGTCGCGCGTGGTTGGTTAGGGGTCTTGATCCAGGAAGTTAACAAAGATCTTGCTGACTCCTTTGGTTTGGATCGTCCTTACGGTGCTTTAGTTGCTCAGGTGGTTGAGGACTCGCCTGCAGACCAAGCAGGTATTCAAACTGGTGATGTAATTATCGAGTATGAAGGAGAAGAGATTGATTTCTCATCTGAACTACCGCAGCTGGTAGGGCGAACAAAGGTTGGTGACAAGGCCAAACTAAAAGTTGTTCGTGATGGAGATGAGAAATCAGTGAGTGTCGAGATTGGTGAGCTTCCGACTGACGAAAGTGCGAGCGCTTTACAAAATAAACCTCAGGTAGAGAAGACGAACCGTATTGGCATTAAAGTGCGAGAACTTGATCATGAGACCTTGGATGATTTGAATTTGGATGGCGGTGTTCATGTTATCCAGGTAGAGTCGGGTGCAGCACGTGAAGCAGGGATTAAACAGGGTGATATCATCACTCGACTCAATAACCAGAAATTCACGTCGGTAAAAGAATTTCAAAAGGTGGTAGAGAGTCTTCCTTCAGATAGAGCTGTTCCGGCATTGATCGTTCGTCAAGGAAGTCCTTCGTTTATTGTTATTCGTGTTAAAGATTAGACAGAGTCATTGAACGCCTTAAGTGGTGAGTACGCTCGGTAACTTCGAGTGTACGCTCACCACTGTTTTGATCAAGACGTATCGGGTATGATGGCTTTTTCAACAGTCCAAGAGTAAAAAATTTGTTATTTCCTGATTTAGACGAAGATGCATTATTTCTATCACGTAGCAATGAAGACGAAGCGCTTGGTACTCATAAGCTGGCTTCTTTTTTACTCGAGGGTTTATTGTGGCCGAGTATCGAGCATTACTATCAGGCGATGAAGTTTCAGGAAACTTCTCCTTCCTACTTTGAAAAGATCCGGAAATCGTCAACCGCCAAACAGGCGAGGCGCATGGGTAGATCTCGCTTTCATAAAGTTCGAAAAGACTGGGCTCAAGTCAAACGAACGGTTATGACGCGAGCGGTTTATACTTATTGTCGTAGCCATCCTCAGGTCGCTCAGCTTCTTTTAGATAGCGGTAGCAGGAAGATACTGGAAAATAGCCAATACGATTATTATTGGGGTTGTGGTCGTGACCGCCGAGCCGAAAATACTTACGGCAAGGTTTTGATGGACGTTAGGTCAAAACTGAATCAGGAAGGTCGAGAAAAACAAAACTAAGATTCAGGCATAAGATTTTCTCGTCATACCTATAGCTCGTAATTTAGCTTGTTGAGTAGCGATCTGACGACTGGTATCAAATCGCATGCAGATAAGCCACGTTCGCCAGATTGTTTGGCAGCAATGTCTGCTGCACGAGCGTGTAGGGTGGTTGCTAAACGCAAGGCAAAGCCCTCATCGAAGCCTTGAGCGACCAAGCTGCCAATTATTCCACTTAGTACGTCTCCCATTCCCCCGCTTGCCATGCCTGGGTTGCCATAAGGGCAAATGCTGATTGTTTCGCCTTTGCTGGCAAGTAAGCTTCCACTGCCTTTTAATAGAATATGTCCACCAAGCTTATTGGAGAGCTCAGTGATTGCATGAAGCCTATCCTGCTGGATTAGGCCAGCGCTACCATGCCCGAGCAGTCGCGCAGCTTCACCAGGGTGGGGAGTGTATATGCGTTTACCTTGATTTTCCTTATCAACCGAGTTGATCCAATTCTGTTTGTTAGTCAAGATATTCAAGGCGTCTGCATCTAGCACCAGCGGCTTATCGAGCTTAATAACCCTTTGCAGTAACTTTTCTGACCATGCAGATCTACCAAGGCCCGGACCGATTACAATTACCGTTGCCGCGTCCAGCAATTGCTCAACTTGTTGAGTATTTTCAGTAGAGGTGACCATGACCTCTGGTGTGCGTGATAGCAATGCAGAGCAGTGGTCTTGATGGGTGATAACGCTCGTCAGGCCTGAGCCGCAGCGAAGTGCTGCTTCAGCAGCCATGAGTACCGCGCCACCATAGCCCCGGTCTCCGCCGACAATGAGGGTGTGCCCACAATTACCTTTGTGAAAATGGCGGGGCCGGACAGAAACTTGATCTAGTAATTTCTGCAGTGACAAGCAATGAGCGATAGGCGTCTGCTCATTAATAATTTTGGCTGGCACCTCCAGGTCGTCGTAATATAGTTCGCCAGTATAGTGTTGACCTTCAGCGGTAAATAAGCCCAGTTTTAGGGCAATAAAACTCGCAGTGCAGTCGGCTTCGATTGCGGTGCCCATTATACTGCCCGTATTGGCATTTAAGCCCGATGGAATATCAATCGCTAATATCGGGGCAGTAGATTTATTTGCTGCTTCAATAGCGTCAGCATACAGGCCTCTGACAGGGGAGTTAAGACCGGTACCTAATAGAGCGTCGACGATAATGTGATTGTCGGTCTCTGATGCTAGACTTTTGTCTGAGTAGTGGTCGCAGCTTACGTTTTCTGCTAAGCACATCTGGTATGCACTTTGCGCATCACCGACAAGTTTATCTGGAGGCGAAAGAAAGTAGACATTACATGCAATTCCATAAGCTTTGGCTAGCGCAGCGACAATATAGCCATCTCCGGCATTATTTCCACTGCCGCATAATACTGTGACTTTCTGGCAGTTGGGGAATCGTTCTAATAGTATATTGAAGCTAAATTTCGCTGCTTTGTTCATGAGCGAAAAGCCCTTGATTCCATGCCTGTTGATAGCCGAACTATCGATATCTCTTACCTGCTGGCTGAGGAATAATTCACTGGGAAGTTTTGTTTCAGGCATATCGGGTTCCATCTGATAGGGCGTCGAAAAGCTTAAGTTAATGATACAGTTCAAAATTTATATTTAATTAGATGATGCTAATTAATGGTTTTATTTAGTATAGATGCCCGTAAAATAGGAGCTCTATTCTTTTGTTAAGAGATCTTAGTGAACATTACTATGCGGGCAAAATCGGAACAACTTATTATTTGGGCAACCAGGGCTTCTGTCGCTGTTGCATTTACCTTACTAATATTAAAAATATATGCTTGGATTGTAACGGGTTCAATGGGGGTGCTAGCCGCACTAGTAGACTCGTTACTGGATTTGGCTGCTTCGCTAATCAATATGTTTGCGGTGCGTTATGCCTTGGAGCCCGCGGATGAGGAGCATCGTTTTGGGCATGGTAAGGCTGAATCACTAGCGGGCTTAGGGCAAGCAATATTTATTGGCAGCTCGGCGATATTTCTATTGATGTATACAGTGGAGCGGATTTTTAACCCTGAACTGATCGAGTCACCTGAAATTGGCACATGGGTGATGCTCTTCTCGATGGCATTAACTTTGGTATTGGTTGCTTACCAGCGTTATGTCGTTAGAAAAACCAATTCGATTGCTGTCAAGGCTGATTCTCTTCACTATTCAGCAGACTTAGTAACTAATGCTGGAATTTTGTTAGGCTTGGCCCTTTATTATATGGGCTGGTTGTATTCAGACCCTATTATTGCCTTACTAATAGGCTTGTACATTCTAAAATGTGCAATAGAAATCGGCTATGAAGCCATTCAGTTGTTGCTTGACCGGGAACTCCCTGATGAGGAAATTAATCAGATAGAAAGCTTGGCTTGTGAACATGAAAACGTCATAGAGATTCATGATCTAAGAACACGTCAGTCTGGTCAGACGAAATTCATTCAGTTCCATCTTGTAATGGATGGGAATATGACATTACTCGCTGCACATGACCTCGCTGACGAGGTACATGACAAGATAAAAGAGTTTTTTCCGCAATCCGATATAATCATCCACCAAGACCCCCATACAGCGATAGCGAATGTAGGGGATTAGCGTCAAATACTTAGCTCTCTATTCGCGGTTGCTTGCTGAGCATTCAGCCGCTTGAGGGTCGAGTTTGCAGCGGACCTTCCTCATTAGTTTAAGCGTCTTTTGGTCGTAGATACCGCGACGACCTAACTCCAAACGGCTCTCTCTAAAATCTTCCACCCAGTAATCGTATAGATGTTCGGGGATATCTATCCAATAGTGTTCGGGGATAGTTGCTTCTGGGTCCGTAAGGAACTTAACAAACTTTGAGTATTCCTCAACCGCTTTTAGCCGAGCCTTCTGAATAAAGCCTTCGGGGAACTTTTCCCAACGTGCGATAACCTGCATGGTGATATACAGGAAAGGGTCTTTATAGATGCCACCGTCAGGTTCTAAGCCTTTATGCATTTCGAAGGGCTCGTAAACAATTGCCGGCGCTGCAGTCAGGTCAACCGTACCGTTGTTAAACTTGAGGATTGAGTTAAAAATGGTTGAATTAACGGGTGTAATACCGTGCTTTTGTGACAGGTATTCAGATTCGGGAACATCATCGAGAACGGCCATGCGTTTGCCAGCAAAGTCTTTGGGAAGCAAAATGCTACGGTCGCGCGTAAACATAAATATTGCACCAGCAGGGCCAATGCCGAGCACTTCAAATTCTCCTATGCGCATTAGGTGAGCCGCCTTAGGAGAGCTTAGGCTTTTGATAATAATGCCAAGATGCTTGTAACTTGGGATTGCGCCAATTGCGCCTAAACTGCCAGTAAAAGAGTTAAACTCACGCGCTCTGAAGCCAAGCATATTCACCGCATCGCAACGTCCAAGTTTGAACTCATCAATCGCTATGCGTTCGTCGCTGAAGACTTCGAAAGTAAGGTCAACGCCCCACTTATAAGCTTGAATGGTCGCTTCTTTCATAATTTGTCCGACCGGCCCCGCTTTACCTATTGGGTCCCAGACACACATGAAGATAGGAACAAGATCTACTTTTTCCTTACCTGGCGGGCTATAAGGTTCGCTTGCCTGAACAGCAAGGGTAAAAAGTATGCTTACAACGAAAACGTTTAGTCGAGTGATCACATCCATGAATACAGGCTTCTATATGAGTTTGTTTTTGTTTGATTTATCTATCTTATCGGGCCGCTTCTTATCTGTCATCATAAATAACATGAACAGTTTCTTATTATGAGACAAGCAATAGGGCGATCTTAGAATTAGGGTACGCTAATTGGTGTGTGGGGAGCTAAAGGTCGAAGTACTCGCTAGAGCGCTTTGGCTTTAGCGAGTGGCTCTGTTGGTGACGAAAGCACTAAGCTGGCTGAATGAGTACCGGGTTTTCTTTACGGTCAAATATCACGTATTGAGACAAGTCCTGCCCCGAATCCAGGTTGTTGGCCATTTGGTTTAAGTAAGGTTCTGCATCATCAGGGCTCGGCGCTTCGCCGTCTTGTCCTGCCAAACCAGCAACAAACATGAAGTCCCACTCATCTGAAATAGAGTCTGCTTCTTCTGACAAGGCAGCAAATGACTCAATTTCTTCTGGTAGCTTGTCCACGCACATTACAGGCGATAATGAGCCTTCCTGTTCACCTTTTTTTTTGCCTGCTTCACCTTCGGCTTTGGCGAATAAAAAAAGTAAGCGTTGAGGTTGGTCTTGCTCTTGGGCGGCTGTGAGAAGCTCACTAAAGGTAGAAATCATTGTGTGGTCCTTATGTTAATGTGGCGTCATCATAACCACTCTCGCCAAGAGAATAAATGATTAGCGTCAATTGCTTTTGAAGCGTAAGGCAGAGCTTTTGTCGGAGCCCTTGATAATTTTTTGTGAGTGTTTGACTTATGTCATGATTAGCGCGCTCAAGTGTTGTTACTGTAGACGAATTCGTACTGGATATAAAAAACAAGAACGGTTTGGAGAACTCATGGAATTATTTAGTGAAGTTGAACGCTGTGTCGAGCGGACGATAGAGACGGTTGGTAAAAATATTGTTTTGGGTTTACCTCTAGGTTTGGGAAAACCAAATCAGTTGGCGAATGCTTTTTACAGAAAGGCGCAGCAGGATCCGAGTATTAATCTGCGGATCATTACAGCTTTATCGCTAGAAAAGCCAAGACCAAAAAGTGAAATGGAAGCCAAGTTTCTAGTGCCATTTGTCGAGCGCTTATTTGGTGATTACGAAGAGTTAGAGTATGCCAAGGCAGTCAGGACTAACACCTTGCCGCCGAATGTCGAAGTCTCGGAGTTTTACTTTAAAGCGGGTGCTATGAAGAGCGTTGCCAGTGCGCAGCGAAACTATGTATCGAGTAACTATACCTTTGTATCGCGCGACTTAATGATTAATGGCGTCAATGTGCTGGCACAAATTGTCGCTAAAAAAGAAATAGATGGCCGACCACAGTTGAGCTTAAGCTGTAATACCGATGTTACCCTGGATATTATGCCTCTGATTGAAGAAGAGAGGGCGAAGGGGAAAAAGATCGTCACTATTGCTCAGGTTCATGACGATTTACCGTTTATGTATAACCGTGCAATGGTCGAGAATGATTATTTTGACTTCCAGGTTCATAGTCCTGCCTATCAGACTCGTTTGTTTGCGCCACCAAATATGTCGGTTCCTAACCCTGACTATATGGCAGGCTTATATGCCAGTACTCTAATTAAAGATGGCGGTACATTGCAGATTGGTATCGGTTCATTAGGTGATGCCATCGTTTATGCATGCAAATTGCGCCAGACCGATAACGACGTCTATAAACATGTCGTCGACTCTCTGAATATCGATAAAAAACTTATCTCCGAATATGGTGGCGTGGATGCCTTCGATAAAGGCTTGTATGGTTCCAGTGAAATGTTTGTTAACGGCTTCATGCACCTAATCAAGAGCGGAATTGTAAAGCGTAAGGTCTATGATGATCTTGATTTACAGCGCTTGATTAATGAGGGGAAAATTGGTGAAACAGTTTCACCATCTACACTTGAGTGCTTGTTAAATGAGTCGATTATTTCTCATCAGCTGACTCATTCTGACTTTATTTATCTACAGCGCTGGGGCATTTTTTCTGATGCCGTACAGTGGGCTGAGGATGGTCTTAAAATAGGCGAAACGACACTTTCGATTAACTTGTTAGAGCAAGCCAACTTTGCCTCCGTGTGTGAACTATGCCTGGGTGATAACCTCAAGGGTGGTATCTATATGCATGGTGGCTTCTATCTAGGGCCTCAAGACTTTTATCAAGCTTTGCGCGACATGAGTCGAGAGGAAAATGAAAAGATCTGTATGTCGAGTGTCGGTCATATCAACCAGCTTGACTACAATCATCCGCTCCTATCTGCGCAGCGTAAGCACGCTCGCTTTATAAACACCGGCATGATGGTGACGCTGAGTGGTGCGGTTGTATCAGATGGCCTAGAAAATGGCACGGTTGTGAGTGGTGTAGGTGGCCAATATAACTTCGTATCGATGGCTCATTCATTGCCTGATGCGAGATCAATATTGTGCGTTAGAAGTACACGCGGTAGTGGTAAAGACCTGCAGTCAAACATTACACCACACTATGGCCATATCACGATTCCAAGGCACCTTAGAGACATCATTGTGACGGAATACGGTATTGCCGATTTACGCGGCAAGACCGACGAGCAAATCGCGATTGAGTTGATTAAGGTTGCTGATTCTCGCTTCCAGCAAGAATTACTAGAAGATATGAAGTCGAAAGGTAAGGTTCGCGAGAGCTTTACATTACCAGCAGAATACAAAGAAAACTATCCTGAGAAGTTAGCTGGGATTCTTAAGTCTGCTCGTGAGAAAGGTTTATTCCCACCGTTTCCGCTTGGCTCTGATTTTACCGATGAGGAAATTGCACTCGGTAAGAGCTTGAAGGATTTGAAGGCCTTAATGGCGCACCCACGACAAATGATCAAAGCGGTTATTCGTTCCTTTGTTCATAAAGTTGATGCAGACGAAGCGCGTCCTTTTCTTGAGCGTCTGAGCTTAGACCATCCAGATTCAACAAAAGATAAGATTCTTCAGCACTTAATTCTTCTGGAACTCGAAGAAAACGGTTATTTAAAACCAATGTAATTCGGTTATTTATATCAATTAAGCCTCCAATATTGGGGGCTTTTTATATGATGCTCAATTTCTTAAATATAAGGCTGCTGGATAGGCGTGACAATAATACTAAAAAGCTGTTAAATTCGTTTTAGCAATTATATTGATAACAATAAGAGAGCTTTATATGTCTTCGCAAAAAGTGTTAGGTAAGTACTGTCATTCGCTAGCTCGCGCTTTTCTTATTTGCACTGCTACATTTTCCTCTTCTTTATATGCCTACGAATATGTAGATGACCAGAAATTAGCCGATGCTAGCTCGATAGCAGATGCACTCTCTGAAGGTACTGCAGAGTTAGACTTTCGCCTTCGCTACGAAGATGCACGCCAATCAGAACCCTCTGAGCAAGGTGCTCAAGCGCTGACACTCCGCTCGCGCCTAAGCTATCAGACGCAGCGTTATATGCTTTTTTCGGGGTTTATCCAGTTTGATGATCTAGCGGCGATTCCAAATGATGAAAATTACAATTCGAGTACAAACGGGCAGCTCGATGATGTTTTAATCGGGGAACCGGATGAAACTCGAGTAAGTGAAGTTTGGCTTAATTATGACATTGCCAATACATCGTTCACTTTTGGTCGACAGGCTTTTGAGCTTGATGCTGGGCGTATGATTGGTAGCGATAGTTGGTATCAAAACGAACAAGTATTTACGGGCTTGAGTGTCACAAACCAAAGCCTGAACTATACAAAGTTTACCTATGTAAACTTTGATCGGGTCGAGCAGCCTTACGCGAAGTACTCGCAAGATACTGATGCCGACTTGAAAGCGCGATTGTTTAATCTGAGTTACAATGGCTTCTTGTTAAATGACTTATCGCTTTACCACTTAACTATTTCTGATCATAAGCGCGACAGACGCTGGGAAACGCAAACCTCTGGTATCTATTTTTCGGGTATGGTTGGCGGCAACAATGGCATCGCAGACTCATCAGGAAACCGCGAAGGGGAAGATTTCTCAATTTCCTACTTGTTTGAGTTTGCTACTCAGGGTGACAAGGGCCAGAACCCTATTAATTACAGAGCCAGCTATAGTCGAATGCAGCTTGTCGCGGGCTATCAGGGTGGAGGCTTTACAATCGCCCGTGAAAGACTTGGTGCCGATGGCAGTGCTAGCTTTGTCACTCCTTTAGCTAGTATGCATGAATACCAGGGTTATACCGGCCAAGCTGTGGATCAAGCCTTGGGGAATGTTACAGGTGGAATTATCGATACAGTATTTGGTGTTTCATACCGCTGCTCAGATGATTTTTCTATCGGGCTAGCTCATCATGACTATGAATTTGATAAGGCTCCTGGCGCTGAATCATCAATCGGCACAGAGCTGCAAGCTGAGGTAAAGCTCAAGTTTCATGAGCTTAGTTTTACAGCTAAATATGCTGACTATAATGCAGATGCCTTGGGCGAAGATACTCGTCGCATATGGTTGCAAACTGGCTTGTCTTTCTAAGCCTTTGTTTATCATTGCTCAAAGAAATAAAACCCAACAGACAAAAGCTGCTGCTTAGTTCGGGGAACTTTGGCTTAGCTGAGGGATAGTTGCCAAGCGATTGATGTGTGTCATGTGCTGAATCACTAGAGCATGATAAATTTTCTTTATTAACTAGAGGAGATTTTATTATGTATATAGATGAGACCATCATTGCGGGTTTATTGGTTGTTGCGGGTACTGTTGTGTTTCTAGGTGGCTTTGGCTATTTTGCTTATAAAGACGCTCAGAAATCTAAAAAAAGTTAGTTCGCTTTACTTGAAAAAACCAGGTCATAATTCTCTTGATCTGGTTTGTGTTTCCCCGCTCTTATTCAAGAGCTTCGTCATAGACGCTTTTTCAAATACCCTCTCACTTCCAAACACTACTCTTTTCTGAATCCCTTGCTAGACTGAGTATTAAACTCAAATTAGGAATATTGAATGAAAGGTTTACATGGTTGGATGCGTACCCTCGAGAAAAGCGAGGCGGCTGTTCTCTCAACCTTAATTAAGGAGCTAGACCAAGTTACGGCTTCTGATGAGTCTTCTGGGGCCCAATTGGCAGAAGTTATTCTTAAGGATGTAAGCCTGACTGCCAATATCATACGTGTTGCTAACGCAGTAACTTTCAACCCTAGTAATATTGCAGTGACAACGGTCAGTCGTGCGGTTATCAATATTGGTTTCAAGAATATTCGCTCAATTTGTTTGTCGATCAAAGTACTCGAAGCAGTACTGAAAGATTCCCCATCTCCCTTATTAGTAGCAATGCTTGCCCGCTCGCTTCATGGCGCAAACCAAGCAAAAGCGCTCTGTGAAAAGCTGAATAATACGGAGCAGGAAGAGGTATTTGTCGCCTCTTTGTTGAGCCATTTGGCTGAGCTGTTGGTCTTGGGGTGCCACGAATCTGAGGTACGCTTGCTTAAGCGTGAGATTGAACCTAGCTCTTCAATTGAAGAAAAAAATCGCTGTGCTGAGAAGTTCCTGGGCGTTAGCTTAACTCGTTTAGCAAAAACACTGACCAAACAGTGGCGAATTGAAGGCCTGATTAACGATGTTCTAGCGGGCTCAGGAGAAGAGGACCCGCGTGTTCAAGCGGTTATATTAGGAGATGAGATAAGTCGTGTTGCTTTACTCGGCTGGGATTCAGCAGAGTTTAAGGAGGTTGCGCAGCGCGTCGCAGAATTTAAAAATATCGGTGAAGCAGAAGCAATGTTCGCACTCAAGAAAACAGCAGATGAAACGGCAGAGACTGTTGCTTCCTTCGGCAAGAAAGTATTGGTTGAGCATATTCCAACCAGCACTCGAGCAGCAAAGGAATTAGAGAAAAAATACGACAATGAAACTGAAGGCTTACAGCCAAATACTGCAATAGAGCTTGAAGCACTGGAGCGTTTGGATAAGCTGTTAGCGGGTGATTTTAATATCAATGAGGTGTTTAAGCTTTGCTTGCAAGGGCTTCATAAAGGCATCGGCCTTGAGCGCGTCGCCTTGGCAATATTTGATAAAGAGCACCAGAGGGTAGTCGTTAAATATGCTTCAGGGCAGAGCACGGAGAAGTGGCGAGAGAAGTTTGTTGTTCGATATGAAAGAAGCCGTTCGGGTTTCTTGTTTAACCTGTTTGAACGTGATAAGGCTGCCTGGATAGGTAACTCGGACTACCAGCACATAACGCAATTTATATCGCCCGAATACCTAGGTATTACAGGTCAGAAAAGGTTTTTTATATCGCCTTTAGCCACTGGCCGTAAACGAATCGGGTTTATCTATGCGGATATGGGGCAGACTTCGAGAGAGCTCAATACAAGTTATTTTGAAGGCTTTCATCGGTTTTTAGATAAGTCTAAAGAAGCGCTAACAATTCTTGCAGCACGCTAACTCAATTGCTTCTCGATGTCGCTTATTGTCGCAAAACCATCTTCTACCGAGAAGCTAATATCCAAATCGTATAGTCTAAGCTTATAAAGCTTCTCATCTTCTTGATCTTGTTTGTATGCAGGCCGCGGATCATATGAAATAACTTCGACTATTAATGCCAATAGGTCATCGGGGTACGAACTCGATAATTGCTGTGCTTTATCCTTAAAGGGTTTGTTTAAAACTACTTTTAGCCTTGGCTTTGGTGGTTCTTCTGCAAATCCGCAGCGCGAGTCCGAGGTAGCGTCCGCATAATCAATATAGGGTTTGATATCCAATATTGGTGTGCCATCCAGAATGTCCGGGCAAGCGATGATCAAGCTTGCTTGATTGTTTTGGATTCTAACTTCCCGTAGTTCAACCAAAGATTGCCCAAGTGAATTCGGTCGAAAGGGAGAACGACTCGCGAATACCCCAATTTTTTTATTACCACCTAAGCGCGGTGGCCGAATCATTGGTCGCCAAGGTTTATCAGCATTTAAGTGAAAGCTGAAACTTAGCCAAATATGAGAAAACGCTTCAAGCCCGTGAAATGCATCGGGGTCGTTATAAGGGGGATAAAGTTCTATTTCAGCGTAAGCTGAAGTAATTAAGTTAGCTTGCCGGGGAATACCAAACTTTTCAGTAAAAGGTGAATGCAATACTCCTATCGCTTGAAGAGAGTTTGAGCTTTCTTCTCTGGGATTGATAGTAGGTGCAGGCATTATCAGCTAGAGACTTATTTATAAAATTGTTTAATCTGAAGCGCGTGCTCATCCAGTATTGTTCGCGGTGTTTTGAAACCGAATAGGCCACTAATATGAAGAAATACTTTTGGAATTGCGCGCAGCCAGTCGCCAGACTCACGGGGAATAAGGTGGAGGTGAAGATGTGGTACAGTCTGATTAGCCGCTTTGCCATCGTTTACCAAGAGGTTAGTGCCGTGAATGCCTAAACCTGCTTTTTTCTGTGCTTCGACAATTTTGTTACCGATATTAAATAGCTGGGCTCGCGTTTTGGCATTGAGTTCATCCAAACGCTCATAATGCCGTTTTGGAATGACCAGGCAGTGTCCTTTAGTAAGAGGGTAGGCATCCATTAGAGCTAGAAAATGCTCATCCTCGTAAACAATACTGGCTTCTTCATTCCCAGATATAATTTGGCAAAATATACAGTCCTTCATTTTTTGCTCCGTCCATGAACGTGTTAGTGGAAGTTCTGAGAGTTGCCACTGTTTGAGATTTGTTCGCTTTGAACTCCGCTCCATTCTTCGGCATTTTCGACAGGGATGGTGTAGGACTCATCAGCCCATGCCCCTAAATCTATTTTCTGGCAGCGATCACTGCAAAAGGGGCGAAAAGGTGAGTCATCACTCCAGGCCACATCTTTTTTACAAGTAGGGCAGTTTACCTTTAGCTCATTACTTTTTGACTTACTCACTTGCTAGCTCCAAATAGGCTTGGTGTTGGCGAAGAACATTTTGTTTTAAGCTTGCTAAATCACGGTCATTACTGATCACATCATTTGCGCGCTCTAATTTATAATCTCTTGGGAGCTGCATATCAATAATTTTCTGAATTTGTTCAGTAGAATTTTGGTCTCTTTCACTTGCTCGTTGTAATTGGAGTTCAACAGGAACATCAATAAGTAATATTCGTGATACCAGTTCAGCTTGATCGGTCTCGAAAAGCAAAGGGGATACGAGGATTACATAAGGGCTGTCTGCACTGTTTAACTGCCTTTTGATTTCGCTTCGAATTATCGGGTGCAGTAAGCTTTCGAGCCATTGTTTTTGATCTTTCGATGAAAATATAATTTGGCGCAAGGCTGCTCTATCAAGCTCACCAGTATTGGTAAGTATATCGGTACCGAAGTGAGTAGCAATTTTGGAGAGTGCGGCAGTGCCAGGTTCAACAACTTCACGGGCGACAATATCGGCGTCAACAATACAGATACCCAATGCCTGGAATTCGTCTGACGCTGCAGTTTTTCCGCTGCCGATACCACCGGTTAAGCCAATAATAAGCTTCTGCTGTGCTTTGGAATTAGTATTCACTATGATGCTCACTATTCAGCGCTATGCTTGAAGGCTACCGAGCCAAAAGCGAACTAGCTCATCACCAAAAATCATATAGATCCAGCCAGCAATGGCTAGATAAGGCCCGAAAGGGATCGGGATATTTTTATCCCGGCCCTTAATGATAATAAGGGAAATGCCAATCACCGCGCCTACAACAGAAGAAAGCAAAATAATAATCGGCAGGGATTGCCAGCCAAACCAGGCTCCTAAGGCTGCCAGAAGTTTAAAGTCACCATAACCCATGCCTTCCTTACCTGTTAGCAGCTTAAAGGCGTGGAATACTAGCCATAAGCTTAAGTAGCCGAATATGGCGCCCCATAGTGCGCTTGATAAGGGCACAAACGTTTCGTAGTAGTTGAGAATCAAACCACCCCACATTAGTGGTAGCGTCATGTTATCTGGCAGAAGTTGTGTGTCGGCATCGATCATCGTTAGTGCCACAAGTACCCAGGTCAGGATAAGTGCTGCAAGACCAGCATAACTTGCACCATAGATGGAAATAGCGGCAAGTGAAAGTAAAGCTGTGACAAGTTCAACTAAAGGGTAGCGGATCGAGATTTTGTTTTTGCACTGACTACAGCGCCCCTGCAAGAAGATATAGCTGATTACAGGGATATTTTCCCAAGGCTTAATCGCATGCTGACACTTTGGGCAGCTCGAGTTGGGGGTCGATAGGGTGATTTTTTCCTGTTTTGGTTCAGGCTGGTCTAAAAATGCAGCGCACTGAAGTGCCCAATCTTGCTCAAGCATTTTAGGGAGCCTAAAAATGACAACATTCAAGAAGCTGCCGACTAATAAACCGAAAATAAGTGTTGAAGCGTATAGGAACGCAGGGTTGTCATTCAGGTGTTGGAAAAGTGCGAGCATGAAATTGTTCCGGTGCGGCGTTTATCGTTGTTTATTGTTAGCGTGAAAGTTGCGAATGAGGGGAATCATAGCCTAAGTCAGGTTTAAGTAGTAGATAAGGCGGGCACGAGAAGTGTACCCGCTTGAATATACCTTATACAACGGCTCCCATTTGGAAGATAGGTAAGTACATTGCGATGATCAAACCACCAATCAGTACACCTAATACGGACATAATAATCGGCTCCATTAGTGCCGTCATATTATCAACCAGGTCATCTACCTCATCTTCGAAGTGCGTCGCGACTTTGTCTAGCATCGTATCAAGTGCACCAGACTCCTCACCGATCGAAACCATTTGTACTGCCATGGAGGGGAACACACCGGTAGAACGCATGGAATACTGAAGCTGGGTACCCGAGGCTACATCGTCTCGCACCTTAAAAACGGCGTTACGATAAACAATATTACCTGTTGCGCCGGCAACTGAGTCGAGAGCGTCTACAAGAGGTACACCTGCTGAGAAAGTGGTAGACAATACGCGTGCAAAGCGTGCAATGGATGATTTCTCAATAATCGGACCTACGATAGGAATCTTGAGTTTTGCCTTATCGCTTGCATCACGGAAAGCCTCGGAACGTTGACTTGCTTGTTTAAATGCGAAGACTAGTCCCGCAATGGTTAATATAAGTATAAACCAGTACTCCTGCATCCATTCAGAGAGTCCAACAACAAACTGAGTAAAAGCAGGAAGTTCGGCGCCAAAGCCCTTAAACATTTCATCAAATGTTGGTACAACTTTTACCAAGAGAATAGTGGTAACGATAAAAGAGACAACCAGTACCGAAATGGGGTAGCTCATTGCTTTTTTAACTTTCTTCTTTAGTGCCTCTGTTGTTTCCATGTAAGTCGCAACACGGTCTAACATGGTTTCGAGTGCACCCGACTTCTCACCAGAGTCAACTAGGTTGCAGAACAGGTCGCCAAAGTGTTGAGGGTGCTTGCGAAGTGCTCCTGCAAAATTGTTACCCGCAGCGACTTCATTTTTAATATCAATCACTAGTGTTTGCAGGCTAGGGTTCTCAAGGCCATCAGCAACAATATCAAAGGCTTGAATAAGCGGTACGCCCGCTTTCATCATGGTAGCAAGCTGGCGAGTGAAAATAGCGACATCGAAGGGGGTTATTTTTTTCCCTTTTGCACGAGTGGCTGCCGCTTTTTTTACTTTGACGGGTTTTATGCCTTGCTTACGAAGCTGTGCTTTGACCAAGGCCGAGTTTGCCGCGGCCATAACGCCTGTGGTTTTATTGCCTTTCCGGTCAGTACCTTCCCAGGAAAAGGACAGTGTCTTATCTGTGGTGCTTGCCATGTGTTAGTCCTTGGTTACACGTTCGACTTCTTCAAGGCTGGTGACGCCTTCAATAGCCTTTAAAAGTGCTGATTTTCTAAGGTTGTTAAAGCCTTCTTCATCTGCCTGCTTTGCGATTTCAAGTGAAGTGGCTTCGGACATAATAAGTTGAGCGATCTTAGGCGTGTTTTTAACGACTTCGTAAATGCCCACCCGGCCTTTATAGCCTTTATTACATTTATCACACCCTTTTGGTTTATAAAGTGTAAAACCTGTATCAATTTGTTCTTTTGTGAAGCCTTCCTTCTCTAGTGTTTCGGGAGGGATATCAGCAGGCTCTTTACAGGCGCTGCATAAGCGTCTTGCCAGTCGTTGTGCGATGATAAGACTGACAGATGTGGCGATGTTGAATGCCGGAACGCCCATATTGATCATACGAGTTAGAGTTTCTGGTGCGCTATTGGTATGTAGGGTCGACATAACCATATGACCTGTCTGTGCAGCTTTGATTGCGATAGACGCAGTTTCCAGGTCTCGAATCTCACCAACCATGATGATGTCAGGATCTTGACGTAAGAAAGACCTAAGTGCTTCAGGGAAGCCAAGCCCGACTTTAGGGTTAACGTTAACCTGGTTGATGCCTTCCAGGTTAATCTCAACCGGGTCTTCTGCGGTAGAGATATTTCGTTCGTCAGTATTTAGTATATTCAAACCGGTATAGAGTGATACTGTTTTACCACTCCCCGTAGGGCCGGTTACTAGGATAAGCCCTTGCGGCTGGTGAAGCGCATCCATATAGAGCTCTTTCTGGACGTCTTCGTAACCCAATGCGTCAATCCCCATTTTCGCGCTGCTCGGGTCAAGAATACGCAATACAATTTTTTCGCCCCACAACGTAGGTAGGGTATTCACCCGGAAATCAATCGCTTTGGTTTTTGATAGCTTTAGCTTAATACGTCCATCTTGAGGAATTCGCCGCTCAGAAATATCCAGCTGGGACATAACCTTTAAACGGGCTGATATCTTGGGGGCCAGTTTAATGGAGGGCTTTGAAACTTCGTGTAATATACCGTCTGTACGGTAGCGAACGCGGTAGCTTTTTTCATAAGGTTCGAAGTGTAAATCTGATGCGCCAGTTTTGATTGCGTCGAGTAGCATCTTGTTGACGTATTTAACAATCGGCGCATCATCCGCATCACTAGCCGACACTTCATTGTCTGAGTCATCGCTCTGATCAACATCGATGTCGTCAAGGTCTGCATCGTCCAGATCGCCCATCGTTGTATCCTGCGACTCAAGATACTTCTCGATGGCTGCATTAAGCTTGTCATCTTCAACGAGTATTGCGTCAACACTTGCGCCTGTATGAAACTTGATTTCATCAAGGGCAATAATATTGGTTGGGTCCGATACCGCAATAAAAAGCCGATTGCCACGCATAAATAAAGGCAGGGCATGGTGTTTTCTAATTAGCTTTTCATCAACCACCTTTTCGGGGAAGGATTCTTGCTGAAAGGCATTTAGGTCCAAAACAGGCATACCAAATTCTTGCGCAGCAGAAAATGCTAGGTCCTTGGCTTTAGCCGCTTTTGCTTGAACCAGATGGGAAACCAGTGATAAATTGTTCTGATGAGCGTGTAGCTGTGCTTTTCGGGCAGTTTCTTCATCGAGTAACTGATCCAAAACAAACTTTCTGGCCAAGCCAGTAAGTGTTGTGTTTTCTGCTGTCATGGGGCTTCTTTGCTTGAGTTAAATTCACCATTTAGATGCACAAACTAATGTTTGGACTAAATAACTGGCTTTAAACGGTTTAGCGCTTGCTGATAAACGCATACATATATAAGGAAGTGTAGTGGAAGTTTTCAGATTTAAAAGAAAGCTT